>JBDTUL010000152.1:0-11674 GCA_040007735.1 Gammaproteobacteria bacterium
GCCGACAGCAAGTGCGGCCACCGTGGCGCCGGTGGAAGCGTCGAGCTTCAGTAGTTGCCCCGTTGCTTCCAGCGTGACGAATGCAAAGCTCCCTGTGGGCGCGAAGGCGATGCCGAAAGGTTGCGACGCGCGTGGCAGGGTAATGGTCTGCACCACCACCAGCGTGGTGGGATCGATGAGGCTGATCGTGGCGCTTTGTTTGTTCGCCACCCAGAGCCTGCCGCTCGGTGCGAGGGCGATCGTGCGGGGCGCAGTGCCGACCGCCACTTCAGCGATCTTGGCCCGGGTGACGGCGTCAAACGCGCTGACGGTATCGTTGTCCTGGTTGACCACCCACAGCCTTGCGTTGCCGGTCGGGCGCGGCTCGATCGCAATGTTGCTCGAGGCGGTGGGGCGGTTGGCCGTGAGCGGCAGATGCACCGCCTGCACGACGGTTTCGGCTCGTTGTACGTTGCGATCGTCGATGGCGAGCACGGTCACGTAGTAAATGCCCGGCCGCGTGAAGCTGTGCGTGACGGTCGGCGAGCTGGACCACGTGGTATCCGTCGTGCCGTCGTCGAATTGCCAGCTGTAGCGAACGTTGATGCCGTTGGTCGACGAAGCCGTGTATGTGATGGCCGAGCCTGCGAGCTGCGGGGTCGGAGCCGCCGGCGGATTCAGAGTCAGCTCGGACGTGCCGATGGTCCACGTGAAACTCTGGATGGCGCTGTTGATGCCATCACTCGTGGAGAGCACGACGTTGAAGCTGCCGCCGGAGGAGGGCACACCGCTGATGCGTCCCGTGGCCGGGTCGATCGCAAGACCTGTCGGGAGGCCGCTTGCCGCGTAACTGAGGGTGTCCCCGTTGGGATCGGAAGCGGTCAGTTGCAGGCTCGTCGCGACGCCGATGGAGCCGGTCTGCGCGCCGGGGTTCGCAAGCGTTGGCGTGATGGCGGGATTCCAGTTCGCGGCCACATTGATTTTTACGATGCGCGCGAAGGAGGGCACGCCGGCCTCGTTGAGCACGAACAGCATCCAGTACCCGGGCGGCGCATCCGCCGCGCGCGTGGGCGCCTGAATGTTGAGGCGCGGACCGTTACGCGTGAAGGTGAGCTCGACGAAACGCTGCTCCATGTTCCAGCCGTGCGTTACCGAGGAGGACTTCACCATCGTTACGCGGCTGATGCTTGCGGCGTCGATGAAGTCGGCTGTGAACGTTCCACCGATGTTGATCTCGGACGGGGCCGCGGTGATGCGTGGCTGAACTGCGCGCGCGCCGTTGGCGTCGTACAGATAGGGTGGGTTGTACACCTCGACGTTCGTGTTGTTCAGCGGGCCGGGGGCGCCGCCACCGCCCACCAGGACGCGCGCGTCCGGCAGCAGCAACGAGATCGAATGATAGAGACGGGCCAGCTGGCCATCGGGCCCGCGGGTCCACGTGCCCGTCGTCGGGTTCCAGATTTCAGCCGAGTTGTTTACGCCGGTGAGCTGATTGTTGACTGCGCTGCCGCCGGTGACGAGCACGCGCCCATCCGGCAGCAGGGCGCCCGTGGCGAGCCGGCGCTGCGAGGACATCGATTGCGTGGGCGTCACGACGGGCGTGCCGGAGGTGATGTCGATGACGATGGCGCCGTTGGAATTGCCGCCGAACTGCAGAATTCGGCCGGGCCGGAACATCGCCGCGCTCGCATCGCTTGCGCGGTAGGCCGAGGCGAACTGGCCTACGTTCGTGATGGCGCCTGTGCCCGCCGGGTTCAGGTAGTACATCTTGCCGTTGCTGTCGTAACCGAACACACGGCCATCTGGCGCGATGAAATTGCGCGGATACATGAAATCGAGCGCGCTGGTGTCGGCGCCGCTCAGCAGCCGGAACGTGCCGTCGAGGCCGCGCACCTCAGGGCGGTCGGTGCCACCGGACCCGCCCTGGATGAGGATTTCACCGTTGAGAAGCGCCGTGGAGCTGGAGTACCAGCGGGCGCGGTTCATGTTGTTCGCGCGGTCGAGGGAGTTCGCGCCGTAGGTGAACAGGTTCGAATTCTGGTTACCGGTGTTGGTGGTGCCGGTGCCCGTCCAGTTGTCGCCGCCGGCGAGGAATACCTGGCCGCCCGAGGGCAGCACGAGTTGCGAGCCGCAGAAGATGTCCGTGGCCGTTACGTTGTCGAGCGTGAGGTGGCCGCCTTCGAGGCCCGAGTTGATATCCCACACGTCATAGATGAAGTAGCCGGTCTGGCGGCCTGTGCCGTCGGTACCGTAGGTCATGATGCGCATGTCGGGCATCACGACGGCGTGCACGGGGATCAGCGGCCAGTTGTAGATGGTGGGTTCCCAGCCGCCGCCGATGTTGTCCGCGGCCAGAGCGGGTGCGGTGGCGGCGAGGCCGGCAATGCTCAGCAACGCGCAGGCAAAGCGCGAGGACGCGGTGAGCAGGCCGCGGAATCGGTGAGACACTTGTAGGACCCCGTGTTTTTATTCTGGAGACAGGCGTACGCAAATGAATACGCAGCAATGGCTATGCCAGAGGTTGCGTTTGCTGGCCCGTCAGGGGGTTAAGAGTGCCCTCGGACTTGAGGTGCCCTCGAGTTGTAAAGAAATCCGACGTGTTTGGGGCTGGCGGCGCCGAACAGGAAGCCCAATCGCCGGGCGGCCTTGGAGTAGGAGGAGGCCTCAATCGTCACTTTCATCGCGGCGCGCCGCGCCACGCGTGGCAAACCCGTTCCCCCCGCGCTACACCCCGCGCATGCAGCAATAGTGCCTCCGCCGCAAGAGAGCCCACACCTCACCAAATCAATTAATGGTGACCACCGTACTAACGGTGCTAACGGCCCTCAAATCAACCACCACAGCCGAAGGCTCCCGAACAAAGGTGCCAATGGCATCGCTCGAATTCCAAACCCACGCCTCCGCGTAATACACACCCGGATCGAAACTCGCACTCGCGCTCCCACCCGCATCCCCGTGACCGGATCGACCGGTCGCTCCTCGATGAGGTACGGCAACTCACCTGTCACCGATATCGTTTGATAGAAGCCAACGCGCGCGCCACGCGGCGTCACGGCGCTGGCACTGTCGACGTTTACGGTATACGGCGTAGCAGGCACCAACGTGATGTTACTGAGTGTCACCGCAGCGGCCGTGGCCGGCGACCCTTTGGTCACCGGCACCGTTTTGATGATGACCGTCTGCACCCGCGGCCAATGAATCCCGTGCGCGCGAACGGACGTTGTCGGCACGTTGCGTCAGCTTTACCTCATAGCAAAAGTATTGCCGGGCTTAAAATTCTCTGACTGGTGCTGGTGCGGAAGGCTGCCTATCTTCGGGTGGCGATCGAAAAATTCACGGCACTTGCGGAGGCGGTCATGGCGATGGTGTCCTTGCGGCAGCTCCTCGATCACGCGGCGGAACATCAGTACGGTGTGCCGGCATTCAACGTGAACAACATGGAGCAGATCCACGCGATCATGCAGGCGGCGGAGGAGACTGACAGCCCCGTCATCCTGCAAGCCTCCGCGGGCGCTCGCAAATATGCAGGCGAGGCGTTCCTGCGCCACCTCGTGCTGGCAGCCGCCGGAACCTGGCCCGACATTCCTATCGTCATGCATCAGGATCACGGCTCGGGGCCGGCCGTGTGCCAGGCATCGATTCGCTCCGGCTTCACGAGCGTGATGATGGACGGCTCTTTGAAGGAAGACATGAAGACGCCGTCGAGCTACGACTACAACGTCGATGTGACGCGCAAAGTTGTCGAGATGGCGCACGCGGTGGGCGTGAAGGATGCGACTGCTGCGGCCAAGGAGGTGTGTAAGGCGCGGTTCGTAGAGTTTGGGTGCGCGGGGCGGGCGTCACAGATCAAACCCGTGCCGCTGGAGAAGATGGCACGCAACTACGCTGTGTGAGTTTGCGTTTCAGGCGAAGATTCTTTTGTCTCTGCCGCCCTGCGATTGAGCAACTGTGTTGAGGGCTTCTGGCGCAGCCGAAGATTGCAGAGCCCTCAATCGCCGCGCGGCTGAAGAGGGGCGAGGCGCGATCAATTCGCTGTCGGGCCGATCCAGCCTTTTTCTTTTAGTGCAGCGACAATCTGCGCAGCCAGAATCTTCGAACCCACCGAGTAGTTGGGGTGGTCATCGTCCCAGTACAGTGGCTGGCCATCGAGCTCTGCGATACAGCGGCCTGGCACTGTCGAGTTGCACCACAGGTCCGCGGGCTTCACGCGCACGAGGTTCGAGCTGTCGCCGAGCAGATCCAGCTGCGCATAAGCATTGGCATTTCGCGCTTTGAACACTTCATAGCTCGTAGTGATGGGGCCGCGCGGTCCCTCCCCGAGCCAGCCCCGCCGCATGACCTCTTGCGGCACATCCCAGCCCACTTCAGGAATCGGATACACCAGCACCACGTGCTTCCCGCTTCGGAGCAGCGCTTCAATGGAATCCCGGTAGATTTTCCCGAGCGTCGCAATTCGGTCGGGGTCTTTGAGGAATTCCCGTCCCTTGCCGAGCGGAATGAGGTGGGATGCGTCGCCGAGCTCGACGCCCCCCTCGCCGTTGTTGAATCGGTCACCTTCGAGGTCCAGAGTCCATCGGGCTGCGATGACGACGGTCTTCACACCCGGGTCCGTCAGCAGGTAGCGCTGCAATTGCCGGTTGTGCTGCTCACAATCAGGGTTCGAGGCAGTGTTGATCCCCGGCGTTGGCGGGCAGGCATTAGCAGTGGTCGCCCTGAGCGAAAGCCCCTGCGCGGCAAGCGTTTCGCTCAGCCGATAGGACAGGGCGAGCGCATGGCTATCGCCGATGAGTTCCACCCGGGGTTGCGTGGGTGACCCGTAGAGGCAGGATCGGCCCGTAGACACGGGCTTTTTCGATTCGGCCGCACACAGGTCTTCTCGCGTATTCCAGTCCCTCGACCATGACGAAAATTTCTGGACCTCAGCGGGTAGCCGCTGCGGAAAGCCTCTCGAAAGATTGCCCGCCAGGCCCAGCATCAACATGACTGCCGAGGCGCCGGCCGCGAAAGTAAATATCTGTGAGCGGCTGAAGACGCCCTTTGCGCGGAACGGTTGCTCCACGAATCGCCACGACACGAGCGCCAGCACCAGTGAAAGCCCTATCAGTGCGACGTAAACACCATGGGGAGCCGTGGGGAAACGGATTCGCGTGAACACGAACAGCGGCTGATGCCACAGATACGCGCCGTAGCTGATGAGCCCGACCCCGACGAGCGGCCGCCAGACGAGCAGCCGTCCGATGAATGTTTGCGCCGAGGCGGCGCTGATCAGCAGCGCCGTTCCCAGGACCGGAACCAGCGTGATGAGTCCCGGATGGCGCAGGGTGTCGTCAAAGAAAACGATGGAGCAGGCAACGGCGGCGACACCGGCAACGCACATCACTTCCCGAACGCCACGCGTGAGCTTTTCCCGGCTACTGTCCGTGATGGCGAGCAGTGCACCGACGCCAAGCTCCCAGGCACGGCTCGGCATCAAATAGAAATTAGCCGATGCATGCCCGCGGCCCACGTATTCGGCTAGTCCCAGACTCAGCAGTGAGGCCACCAGCAGGATCGTGAACAGCCCCCGCAGGCTGAAGCGACGGCACGCAAGCAACACCAGTGGGAAGAACAGATAGAACTGTTCCTCGACCGCCAGGGACCAGGTGTGGAGCAGAGGTGTCGTTTCCGACGGGCCGGCGAAGTAGCCACTGTGCAGCCAGAAGAGAAAGTTGGAGCAGAAGGTGACGACCGCGATCAGGCTTTGGCTGAAGTCCCTGAAGGCAACGGGCAGCATCCATGCCCAGGCAAACGGAATGCAGGCCACGCACACCAGGAACAGGCAGGGGAGAATGCGGCGCGCCCTTCTTTCGTAAAAACGCACCAGCGAGAAGGAATCGCTCTGCTGTTCTTCGTGAATCAACCGCGTGATGAGGTATCCGCTCAGCACGAAGAAGATGTCGACGCCGACGAACCCGCCCGTGAACGCCGTAAACCCCGCATGGAACAACAAGACCGGCAGCACCGCGACGGCCCGGAGACCGTCGAGCTCAGGGCGGTAGCGCATCAGTTCGATCCAAGGTGTGCGGTGGCCTGAAAGGGGGTCCGGAAGAATACCGTCAACGGGCACCCCGCAGCTTGCGAGGTATCACAAAAAATCTGCCCCTGTGCCTGCGGGAGGCCGGAGAGCCGATTTATTGGCGCGGAACAGCTCACCCAGCGAGACCGGCGCGCGGCCCAGTATTCCGGCCACATCATCGGAGCGGATCGCAAAGAATCCACCGCGAATGCCACGCTCGTACGAAACGATATCCGCAATCGAGGACGTGCCAACGCCCGGTGTGTGCATGCCGTCCATGTAGTGCTTGGGCACACCCGCAGCCGCCAGCATCGCCGCCATCGCTTCGTCGCTCACATCGACGTATTGGACGGGCCGGCCGTCCACCTGCGCCGCAATGGCTGCGACCTCGCGAAACGACAGCAACTCCGGCCCCGTGATCTCGTAAGTTTTGCCTTCGTGCCCGTTGCCCGTCAGCACAGTTGCGGCCACGGCCACGCAGTCTGCCTTGGCAACAAACCCGACGCGCCCCTCGCCGCTGCTCGAGATCCACTTGCCCACCGCCAGCGCGCGGGGCGCAATCTGGTGCAAAGGCGCCTCGATATACAAGCTGTCTCGCAGAATCGTGAACGCCACCCCCGATGCTTTCAATGCCGCCTCGGTCCTCATGTGATCCGGAACGATGAGCGCCGGGTTGTGCGGATTCATGCCGCCACTGGATGTATAGGCAATGTACCGAACACCCGCGGCGAGGGCGGCGTTGAGCGCGCGCAGATGTTGCTCGGCCCGCCGCCCGACACTGAGTGTGCTGATCAACAGCATGCGTTCGCCGCCTGCAAATGCCGCGGGCAGGCTTTCGGGCTTGTCGAAGTCTCCCGCCCGAACCTCCGCGCCGCGCGCTTTCAGGTGAGCGAGCGTCGAGGGATTGCGCGTGACGAGAATGAGGTCTGATGCGCTCACTCGCTCGAGCAGCCTCTCGGTGACCATGCGCCCGAATTGCCCGGAAGCACCGGTAACGATGAGTCTCATGTGGGGGGCTGCCCGCCGCGCGCGAGTGCGCCGCTATCGTGCAACGGCCTGGTGCCCCTTGTGCCCGTAGTACGCAATGAAGAGATAGCAGATCAGCGGAAGCACGAACGAATACAGAATGCCCGCGCTATCCGCCAGCCACCCCTGCGCCAGCGGCACGAGGGCGCCGCCGACGATGGCCATGCAAAGCAGCCCCGAGCCTTCACCTGTGCGGCGGCCGAGCCCCGCGATGCCCAGCGTGAAGATGGTGGGGAACATGATTGAATTGAACAGCCCGATAGCCAGCAGTGCCCACATGGCAGTGGGCCCGGCCACCGTCATGGCAAGAGCCAGCAGCACCGCCGCGACGAGAGCGTTGAACGCAAGCACCGTTCCCGGCCGAATGCGCGCCAGCACGGCGGCCCCGATGAAGCGCCCCACCATGGCGCCACCCCAATACAGAGACAGATAGCTGCCGGCTTTTTCAGCGGGGAGGTTGGCAATCTGCGGTTGCCCCATGAAGTTTACGAGGAAACTGCCAATGGCCACCTCGGCACCGACGTACGTGAAGATGGCCACCACGCCCAGCACCAATGGCCGGTGGGACCAGAGGCTGCGCGGCCCGTCGACCACCGCATCCTGGTCGTTGCCTGCTTGCGTGCCGCCTATCTTCGGCAGCCCGACGAGACCGATCACCAGCGCGATCAGAAACAGCGCGGCGGCCAATCCAAGGTATGGCCCCTGCACCGTGCGCGCTTCGGTGACTGCATGGGTGACCGAGCCATCGCCCGCGGCGGGAGCGGAAAGAATGAGGAACGTGCCCAGCGCCGGCCCGATGGTGGTGCCCAGCGAGTTGAAGGCCTGCGTCAGGTTCAAGCGGCTCGAGGCAGTTTGCGGTGGACCGAGAATGGCGACGTAGGGATTCGCCGCCACCTGCAGCAGGGTGATGCCCGAAGCCAGCACGAACAGGGCGCTCAGAAAGAACGGATAGGAGCGCGCACCCGCCGCTGGATAGAACATCAGGCAACCGACGCCGGCGACCAGCAGTCCAATGACGATTCCGGGCTTGTAGCCGACCTTTTCTACCAGCACGCCCGCGGGCAGCGACATCACGAAGTACGCCCCGAAGAAGCAGAACTGGATCAGCATCACCTGGACGTAGCTGAGCTCGAACGAAGCCTTGAGATGCGGAATGAGGATGTCGTTCAGGGAGGTGATGAGCCCCCACATGAAGAACAAGGAGGTGAGCACGGCAAGCGCGCCCGTGAATCGCCTGGTCGCTACGGTCATTATGAAACTGCCCCCCTGGTAATTGCCTCCCCAGCCTCCGGCGATTGAGGGCTCTTCAATGCATGCGGCGTTGAAGAAGCCCTCAATCGCCGGGCGGCTGGAGTGGCGAGGCCGATTCCACCACAAGCATCGGATTACTGCATCTTTACGGCGACAGAGAACGGCCACGTCGCAGGGCCCTTTCGCGGATCGGCGACAGCGCCGCAAGCATCCGTCTTCGAGGGAGCGACGTAGGTCGACAGAGAAACAAGAACGCGCAATGGACATGCAGATCGAGGACTCAGCGTTACTCAGGCCGATTTCTCCGGAGAGTCCGTGCGGGGCGGACCTGGAAGACACGCAGTTGCTCGCCTCGTTCGATGCCTATCGGCTGTTCGGCCAGTCGGCGCCGCTGCCGCCGGAAACCGACTGGCGGGAGATCCGCGAGCGCGCGCTCGAAGCCCTGCAAACCAGCAAAGACTTTCGTCTGCTCGCCCACTTCGCCGCGGCCGCGGTCCGCACGGATGGGTTCGCCTTCTTTGCAAAGGCTGCCGCGGCGGCGGCTCACTGGCTGCAAACGTGGAACGCCGAAGCGTTCCCGCGAGTCGACGAGGACGCCATTCTCAGGCGGAACGCGCTGAATGCGCTTGCGGACCGCATGGGCGTCGTCGATGGCGTGCGCAGGGCGCCGTTGCTCGTGCACCGTCAGATCGGCTCGTTCTCCATCCGCGACATTGAAATCGCCACTGGCGTGTTCACGCCGCCACAAGGTGAGGAGGGCGTTGCCGACGTTGTGCGGTTGAACGCGCTGTTAGCCGCCACTGCCCTGGAGGAGTTGCGCGGCTTGTGCGCACAGCTCGACGAATCCGTGCGCAGCCTCAACTCTATCGAAGAGAGCCTGCGTTCCCAGGGCGGCGTGCAGGCCGCGCCCGATTTCGCGCTGCTACTGACGCCGCTGTCGCGCACTCTCAAGCTGGTGAAGGATCACGTCGCCACGCGCGCTCCGGTCGAAGGCGCCGCCGCGGGTGACGCGAACTCAGAGGGAGCCGCAGGCATTGCCCTGGGCAATGGCATTCGCAACCGCGATGACGCCACGCGTGCGCTCGATGCGGTCGCGTCGTTCTTTCGGACCAGCGAGCCGTCGAGCCCGATTCCCCTGCTGATCGAGCGCGCAAAGCGTTTGGTCGCCAAGGATTTCCTCGCGGTGCTCCAGGAACTCGCACCGGACTGCCTGGCGCAGGCGAAAGCGGCGAGCGGCGTTCGCGACCGCAACGACTAAAACAATCTCAATCTTCCAACGGAGCGTCCTCGTGGCCAAGCCAAGCAGTCAGAAATTCATAGCGCGCAATCGCGCGCCGCGCGTGCAGATCGAGTACGAGCTGGAGTTGTACGGCGCGCAGAAGAAAGTGCAGATCCCGTTCGTCATGGGCGTGCTAGCCGACTTGTCGGGGGATGTGGAAGACCCGTTGCCGCCGGTCGAGGAGCGCAAGTTCGTGGGTATCGACGTGGACAACTTCGACGAGCGCATGAAGTCCATGAAGCCTCGCGTGTCCATCAGCATTCCGAACACGCTCACCGGCGAAGGCAACATGCAGGTGGACATGACCTTCGAGAGCATGGAGGACTTCTCGCCGGCCGCGGTGGCGCGCAAGGTCGACTCGTTGGCCAAGCTGCTCGAAGCCCGGCAGCAACTCGCCAACCTGGTCACCTATATGGATGGCAAGGCCGGCGCCGAGGATCTGATCGCGAAAGCACTGAACGATCCGGCGTTGCTGAAATCACTGGCCGCGCAGGCCAAACCTCCGGCGGTCAAGTAGCCGGCGCGGAACAAAGGACACTCCCATGGCTGAAGCCCAACAAGCCGCCGCGGCGCCCGTCGCCGCCGATGCGGACCAGTTCGCGGCCCTGCTGCAGAAACAGTTCAAACCCAAGACCGACGGCGCGCGTGCCGAAGTCGAGCGCGCTGTGCGAACGCTTGCGGAACAGGCGCTGCGCGAAACGGCGGTGATCTCCGACGATGTGGTCGGCACCATCAACGCCATCATCGCGGAGCTCGACAAGAAGCTTTCGGACCAGATCAACGTCATTCTTCACAACGAGCGCTTCCAGCAGGTGGAAAGCGCGTGGCGCGGGCTGCATCACCTGGTCTCGAACACCGAGTCCGGCGAGATGCTGAAGATTCGCGTCATGAACGTGTCGAAGAAAGACCTGGGCAAGAGCCTCAAGAAGTACAAGGGCGTCGCCTGGGATCAGAGCCCGCTATTCAAGAAGATCTACGAGCAGGAATACGGGCAGCTCGGCGGCGAGCCCTACGGCTGCCTGGTAGGCGACTACTACTTCGACCAGACACCGAGCGATGTCGAGTTGCTGGGGCAGGTGGCGCAGATCGCCGCGGCGTCCCACGCGCCGTTCATCGCGGGCGGCAGCCCGTCGCTCATGGGAATGGATTCGTGGCAGGAACTCGCAAACCCGCGCGACCTCGCCAAGATTTTCTCGGCGCCCGATTACGCCGCGTGGCGTTCGTTGCGCGATTCGGAAGATGCAAAGTATGTTGGCCTCGCGATGCCGCGATTCCTCGCGCGCCTTCCCTACGGTACGAAAGGGCAGGCGGTCGGGGAGTTCGGTTTCGAAGAAGACACCGGCCTGGGCGAGCACGGCCGCTACACCTGGGCCAATGCGGGCTACGCCATGGCGGTGAACATCAACCGTTCGTTCAAGAACTACGGTTGGTGCTCGTCGATCCGCGGCGTGGAATCGGGCGGCACCGTCGAAGGGCTGCCGGTGCACACGTTCCCGTCCGACGATGGCGGCGTGGACATGAAGTGCCCCACCGAAATCGCGATCAGCGATCGTCGTGAAGCGGAGCTTGCAGCCTGCGGCTTCATGCCGCTCATCCATCGCAAGAACTCCGACACTGCGGCGTTTATCGGCGCGCAGTCCCTGCAGAAGCCGGTGGAGTTCACCGACCCGGACGCCACTGCCAACTCGCGCCTCGCCGCGCGGCTGCCCTACATGTTTGCGAGCTGCCGTTTCGCGCATTACCTGAAGTGCATCGTGCGCGACAAGGTGGGCTCGTTCAAGGAGCGCGCCGACATGGAGCGCTTTCTCTCCGACTGGATCATGGACTACGTGATCGACAATCCCGAAAACGCGGGTGAGCGGTTGAAAGCGGAGAAGCCGTTGTCCGGCGCGCAAGTCGTCGTCGAAGATGTGGAGGGAAACCCGGGCTACTACCGGGCGCGATTCTATCTTCGCCCTCACTACCAGCTCGAAGGCGCCGCCGTGACGCTGAGCCTCGTTTCGCGCCTGCCTTCGGAAAAGAAAGGCTAGCCGCTCATTTTCTCAAGCACAGGATGAACCATCATGGCATTGGACATGTTCCTC
>JBDTUL010000153.1:0-11672 GCA_040007735.1 Gammaproteobacteria bacterium
AGACGGTGTAACGGTGGCGGCTTTCGCTTCAACCGTCGAGATTGCCTGGCCAACGGGCGGCGCGGTGCTGGCGCCGCTGGCGACGACGCTACTTGTCGGCAGGCCGTCGATGGTCAGGGGCGCGTAGGTCATGGCCGCGTCAGCCGGCGCGCTCCCACAGCTCGGCGGCGGGCCAATGCGGGGCCTGTCTACATTTTTCTACCGCCGCGCCACACTCTATTTCCTGCTTCTACTGTTGCCGCCACTGCTGTGGCTCGGCACCGTCTACCTCGGCACGCTCTTCGCGCTGCTTACGCAGAGCATCTACTCGATAGATGAATTCACCGCGCAGATCGTGCGCAAGCCGACCTTTGCGACCTACAAGCAACTCTTCACGCAGCCGGCCAATCTCGACATCGTTCTGCGCACGCTGGTGATGGCGGTGTGCGTGACGATTGCGTCCGCGATCATCGCGTTCCCGATCGCCAACTACATGGTCCGCTATGCGTCGTCGCGTGCGAAAGCCGTGTTCTACGTCGCCATCCTGGTGCCGATGTGGACCAGCTACCTGGTGAAGGTCTACGCGTGGCGCCTGATCCTCGCGAAGGAAGGCATTCTGAGCTGGTTCTTCCAGTCCCTCGGTGCGGACGGCGTGCTGGATGCGATTCTGGGGTTGCCGGGAATCGGCGGGCCGTCCGTTGCTTCCTCCTATCTCGGCATGTTCATCGTGTTCGTCTACATGTGGCTGCCGTACATGATTCTGCCGATTGCGGCTGCGCTCGAGCGAGTGCCGGGCTCGCTGATTCAGGCGTCAGCGGATTTGGGCGCACGGCCAGGCACTACGTTTCGCACAGTGATTCTGCCGCTCGCTTTGCCGGGGCTGGCGGCCGGCTCTGTGTTCACATTTTCGCTGACCTTGGGTGATTACATCATTCCGAGCATCGTCGGCGCGCCGGGCTTCTTCATCGGCATGATGGTGTACCAGCAGCAGGGTACCGCCGGGAATATTCCGCTTGCCGCGGCATTTTCGGTGGTGCCCATCGTGTTGATCGCCCTTTACCTGGCCTTCGTCAGACGGCTCGGAGCGTTCGATGCGCTGTAGTTCACTACCGAAAGCGGCCTGCGGCCCTTTCGGTCCGCTTGCAAAAGGCGCGACTTTTGCGCGCTAACAAAGCTCCGCTGGGCCCGAAGATCGCCGCCTACGCGGGACTTGCGTTCATGCACTTCCCGGTGCTCATCATCTTTCTGTATGCGTTCACGACGGAAGATCGTACATATCGTTTTCCGCCACCGGGGTTGACGCTTCACTGGTTCGAAGTGGCCTTTGCGCGAAGTGACATGTGGGCGTCGATGCGGCTGTCACTTGCGGTGGCAAGCATCGCAACGCTCGTCGCCCTCGTGCTGGGCACGCTCGCGGCGTTTGCGCTGTCGCGTGGGCGCTTTCCCGGGAAACAGACCTTGACGCTGTTGTTTGCGTTGCCCATTGCACTGCCAGGCATCATCACCGGCATTGCGTTGTTGTCGGCGATCAAGCTCGCCGGTCTCGACCCCAACTTCTGGACCATCGTCGCGGGCCACGCCACCTTCTGCATCGTGATCGTGCACAACAACGTCATCGCGCGCCTGCGACGCATTCCACCGAGCTGGATCGAAGCGTCGATGGACCTCGGCGCCGATGGCGCGCAGACCTTTCGCCACGTGCTGCTGCCTCAGGTAGGCACCGCGCTGCTCGCGGGCGGCATGCTCGCGTTCGCGCTGTCGTTCGATGAAATCATCGTTACTATCTTCACGTCGGGTCACGAGCGCACGCTGCCCATCTGGTTCTTCAGCGAACTGTTCCGGCCGCGGGACCGGCCCGTCACCAACGTGGTTGCGGTTGTGGTCATCGCCGTGACGCTCATTCCCATCGTGCTGGCCTATTATCTGACGCGACCCTCAGAGGAGCGCTCCCCATGAGCCTGAACACCAAGCTGCTGATCAACGGAAAACTCGTTTCTGGAGCGGGCGACAAGGAGGACGTGCTCGATCCCGCGTCGGGGAAGAAGCTCGTCGCGGTGGGCGAGGCATCGGAGGGGCAAATCGACAATGCCGTGAAGGCGGCGCAGAAGGCGTTCCCCGCGTGGTCGGCCACGGTGCCTAAAGATCGCGCGACGCTGCTGCTGAAGCTTGCGGATCGCATCGAGGCCGAGGCTGCCGCGTTTGCTGAAATCGAATCGCAGAACTGCGGCAAGCCTTACAGCGCCGTGCTCAACGATGAGATTCCGGCGATCGCCGATGTGTACCGCTTCTTTGCCGGTGCGGCGCGCACGATGCACGGGTCCACTTCCGGGGAGTATCTGCCCGGCTTCACCAGCATGATCCGGCGCGATCCCATTGGAGTCGTGGCCTCGATTGCGCCGTGGAATTACCCATTGATGATGGCGGCGTGGAAGCTGGCGCCTGCGCTTGCGGGTGGCAACACCGTCGTTATCAAACCATCAGAGCAGACACCGCTTTCCACGCTGAAGCTCGCCACGATTCTCGCTGAGCTGTTTCCGCCGGGGGTGGTGAACGTTGTTTGCGGGCGCGGTGCTTCGGTGGGCGCGCCGCTCATCCAGCATCCGGGCGTTTCGATGATTTCGCTGACCGGGGATGTTGGCACGGGTGAGAAGGTTCTCGCCGCTGCAACGAAGGGCATCAAGCGAACGCATCTGGAGTTGGGCGGCAAGGCGCCGGTCATTGTGTTCGACGATGCGGATTTAGAATCCGTCGTGGGTGGGGTGCGTACGTTTGGGTTTTACAACGCCGGGCAGGATTGCACGGCTGCCTGTCGCATTTATGCGGGCGCGAAGATCTACGACAAGCTCGTTGCGGATCTCAGTGGCGCGGTTCAGAGCATCAAGGTAGGCACGCAGCGCGAGGAAGGTGTTGAGATGGGGCCGCTTATCAGCGCGCGCCAGCGTAAGCGCGTTGCTGGGTTTGTCGAGCGGGCTTCGGCCAAGAAGCACATTGAGATTACGGCGGGCGGGAAGGTGCGGGCGGGGAGTGGGTTCTTCTATGAGCCTACTGTTGTTGCCGGTGCCCGTCAGACCGATGAGATCGTTCAGCGGGAAGTGTTTGGGCCTGTGGTGTCGGTTACGCGGTTCACTGATGCGGATCAGGCTATCGCGTGGGCCAACGAGTCTGAGTATGGGCTGGCTTCGTCAGTGTGGACTCAGGATGTGGGGAAGGCGATGAAGGTTGCCTCGCGCCTTCAGTACGGGTGCACCTGGATCAATACTCACTTCATGCTGGTGAGTGAGATGCCTCACGGCGGCATGAAGCGCTCGGGCTACGGCAAAGATTTATCGATGTATGCGCTCGAGGACTACACCACCGTTCGGCATGTGATGGTGAAGCTCTGAAACAGGAATGTTTTTTCCGCCTTCGGCTGGGTGAGGCCTACTGAGACTCTCCGAGCCGCCCGGCGATTGAGGGCTCTTTGGTTTGCTCTGTTGATAGGCAGTCGTTGAAGCCGCTCCGTAAGCAAAGCCTCGGTCGCGAAAAGGCTTCAGGGCACCGGCCGCTGGACCGGTCCCTCGGAGCCTCGACAAAAAGCGTCCATGCTTTTTGACGTGCCCTGAAGCCTCTTCGCGACCAAGTCTTCGCCCTGCTGCTGGGGTGAATTTTGGTCTCAGCCGCCCGGCGATTGAGGGCTCTTAACGTCCCCCAGGCGGCACATACGTCGCCAGCCACTCACGAACTGTTTTGTACCAGAACAACGAATTCTGCGGCTTCAGCACCCAGTGATTCTCATCGGGGAAATAAAGTAGTTTGCTAGGCACCCCCTTGCTCTGAAGCGTGTTGAACAACTCAATACCCTGATCCACCGGCACCCGCATATCCATCTGGTTGTGAATAACCAGCGTGGGCGTCTTGAAATTGGCGGCACTCATGTGCGGCGAGAGGCGCGCAAACTCTTCCGGCTTTTCCCAGTATTGATAGAACCTCGGCTTCTCGGCGCCGTAGTCGGTGGCGATCTGCGTGTAGCGGTCGTAGACAGCGGCGTGGGCGATGAGCGTTTTGAACGGGTGTTCGCGGCCGAGCAGTAGCGTTGCGAGGTAGCCGCCGTAGCTGCCGCCGCCGGCGGACATGCGGTCGCGGTCGACATACGGTTTGTCCATCAGCCACTGAGCGGCCTTGAGGGTGTCTTCGTAGGGCAGGGTCGCCCAATCCGGGTTGATGGAATCGGTGAATGCCTGGCCGAAACCGCTCGAGCCGTGGAAGTTGTGCCACGTCACGATGTAGCCCCAGCTCGCAAACACATGCGCGTTCCAACGCCACTGCACGCCATCGGTCATGGCGCCGTGCGGCCCGCCGTGCAGGAGCATGTACACCGGGTATTTCTTGGCCGGGTCGAAGCCGGGCGGGTACACCACGAACATCTGGATGTCGTCATTGCGAGCGCCCTTGTACGTAACGCTTTCCACCTTCCCGAACGCGAAGTCCGCAAGCCGCGAGTCGTTGAAACTCGAAATCTTGGTCGCCTTGCCATTGCTGAGGTCCAGGCGAACGAGCGTCGGCGGTTCCGTGAAACTCTGGCGAACGGCGATGGCCGCCCCCGCGTTTCGGGATGTGGGAACCGACACGGCACTGAAGCTCGACGATGTCGTGATGGCTTTCGGCGCCGCGCCCGACATCTCGATGCGATACACGCGCATCGTGGCGGCATCGTCGATGGACGCTACTACGGCCTTCGACCCCGGCAGCCAGTCGATGTGGCTGACCGACCGGTCGAAACTCTCGGTGATACCGCGCGTCTTGCCGCTGGCGCGGTCGAACAGCATCAGCCGCCCGCGATCTGCGTAGAAATACTTGATGCGTTGCTGGATGAACGCGAGCGAGCGCCCGTCCGGGCTGTAGCGCGGCTCCCCGTCGTCTGCGGGGTTGTCGGAGGTGACGTCCTTTGCGGGTTTGCAGCCGCAGGCGGGCAGTACGATGACGTCGAAGTTCGGGTCGATGCCCGACTTGTCGAGGTTGGCGCTGAAAGCCACCTCGAGGCCGTCCGGCGAGATGTCATAGGAGTAGGCGTCCACTTCCTGCTTCGACAGCGCGTAGCCCGACAGGCGGGTGATGGCCACCGGCTCGCCGCCGTTCACGTCGATCGAGAAAAGGTGCACCTCACGGTCGTCGAGCAGGTGATCCCAGTACGCGATCGGCGCGCGATCCCAGACGCGACCGGTCATCTTCGGATCCTGCCGCTCCTGCATGCGTGCGCCCTGATCCTCCCAGCGCACGAGGTCCGTCCAGATGGACGACACGAACGCGATGTGCCGGCTGTCGGGGAACCACTTCGGAACGTCTACACCCGTAGGCAGGTTGGTAACTCGGCGGGCCTCGCCGCCGTCCGCGGCGATGACGTACACCTGAGTCTGTTTGTCGTCACCGCGCTTCGACAGGAACGCGATCCACTTGCCGTCCGGGCTGAACGTGGGCTGGCTGTCGGGCGCGGGGTCGCTGGTGAGTCGCCGCGCCGGGCCGCCGTCCGTGGGGATCATCCAGAGATCGGTGAGGCCCTTGTTCTCTGCGATCTCGTAGTGCGTAACCGGGACCACGGCCAGGCGGCCATCGGGTGACAGAGCGGGCTCGCTTAGGCGGTCGAGGGTCCACATGCGCTCTGCCGAGAAGGGTGCGGTTTGCGCGAGGGCGGCTTGCGTGGCGCCGGCCATGACAACGAGACAGGCGAGCACAAGTGGCAGCGAGCGCGGCGAACGAAACATCGGAAACCTCACCGGAGGGAGCCGCGCGGATATGCGCGAAGCCGATTTTGAAGGCCACGCCGTGCAGGCAGCAATCGGCATGTAGTCGCCGCGGCGCGCGGACTGCTCCGCCGACCGCATGGACGCGCATCTGAGCGCGTCGCTCACAAGTTTTTGTAACGATGATGCCGTCGCGGGTATTTACTCTGACTCACGGCGGTGGAGAATGGCGCGCCACACTCCTCGCACGTTCAAGTAAGTAACAAGGGAAAAAGAGCCATGAGCAATGCGGATCCCCGAGGCAAATTCGTATGGCACGAGCTGCTGACCGCTGACAAGGCGGGCGCAGAAGCCTTCTACCCCAAGATCGTCTCGTGGAAGACCCAGGCGTGGGACGCCAATCCTGACTACACGATGTGGGTCGCATCGGGTGGGCCGGTGGGCGGTGCGATGTCGCTGGCGGAAGACGCGCCGGAGAGCAGTGCGCCCCACTGGATGATCTATGTCGGCGTGGAAGACATCCACGCGAGCCTTGCGCAGGCCAAGTCGATGGGCGCCAAGGTTCTGAAAGACGTCACCGAGCTGCCTACCGGCAGCACATACGCCGTGCTCGCCGACCCCCAGGGTGCCGAGTTCGGAATCCTGAAGTCCAACCATCCCTACACAGGCGAGCCGGGCGCGGGCGGGTTCTCGTGGCATGAGCTGTACACCAGCGATGCCGATGCGGCCATGGCCTTCTATTCGAAGCTGTTCGGCTGGGAAATCGGCCCGAAGCACGACATGGGGCCGATGGGCTTCTATCACCTGTTCAACGACGACGCGGGCCAGCAGTACGGCGGCATGTGCAAGCCGTCGCAGGGCGGTCCGCCGGCCTGGGTGGTCTACATCCGCGTGGCCGATGTGGGCAAGGCGGTTGCGGCGGTGAAAGCAGCCGGCGGGCGCGTGATCAACGGCCCGATGGAAGTGCCGGGCGGAAGCTGGATCGCGCAGGTCATGGATGCAGAGGGCGTGATGTTCGCCGTGCATGAAGAGAAGAAGGCCACTGAGGCCCAGCCGGCGGCAGCTGAGAAGCCGGCCGCTGTGCTCAAGCCGAAAGTGTCCAAGCCGAAGGCGCCGAAGCCTGCCGCTGCGCCGGTCGCGGCGGATGCGAGCGAGTCCTATGAGATTGCCTCGAAGGCAGCGCCGGCCTCCAGGCCTGCGGCACCTGCCAGACCGAAGCCGGCCCCGGCCGTGAAGCCGGCCGCTGCGGCGGCGCCTGCTGCCAAACCGGCTGCGGCGAAGCCCGCTGCGAAGGCTGCCCCGAAGCCGGAAGCGAAGGCGAAAAAGAAAGCTGCCGCTGCAGCGAAGCCGGCCGCGAAGAAAGCGGCCAGCAAAACTGCAGGCAAGAAGGTCGCCAAGACCGTGGCGAAGAAGGCTGCGAAGAAAGCTGGCAAGAAGGCGGGCAAGAAAGCGGGCAAGAAAGTCGCGAGCAAGGTTGCGAAGAAAACCGCCGGAAAGAAGTCAGCTGCGAAGCGCGCACCGGCAAAGAAGAAGGCGGCTCCCGCCAAGAGCAAGAAGGCGGCTCCCGCCAAGAGCAAGAAGGCGAAGAAGCGCCGCTAGAGGACACTCTCGCGCCGGCGGGCTTCGGGCCGTCGGCGCGGGTAGCTCCTTAATGTCCTGGTCTAACGCCCTGGCGCCGGTCGGGATCATTCAAATCCCGACCGGCGCCCGGCGAGCCCCCCTGATTTATTCGCTGGCGGCCTCGGCCGCCTTGCGCTGTTCGGCAGCAGCCTGCTGCGCCTCATCGAGCCGCTGCTCGATCTTTGCCTGGGTTTCCTTAGCCGCCCTGGCGTTCTGCGCCTCGGCTTCGGCAAGGGTGGCCGTGGTCGATGCGGTTTCGGCCAGCCCACAGCCGCTCAGCAGGGCGGCCAGTGCGAGCGGTGCAAGGAATCGGTTCATGGGGCTCTCCCTCAATCGTCTTTGGAGGCGTTGGGGCCGAAGCTGACCTTCTTTTCCTTGTAGCCGGCGGGAACCTCGAACTGGCTGGCCGCCACGGATTCCTTGTGGAAGGCGGTGAGGCGCGTTTCCGCGCTCGCCTTGCCGTTCTCGAAATCGCGCGTGAGGATCGGCACGCCGTCGATGGTTTCCATGTCGTTCCACGGCTGGGATGCGCCCTTGCGCGCCTGGGCGCCGAAATTCTGGGTGAAGCTCTTCATCATCTCGCCGAGCTCGCGCAGCGTCCTGATGACCTCGTCACCGCCCGGAACGCTTCCCGGTTTGGCGGCGCACAGCTCGGTGTCCTTCACGCCGTTCACGCTGACTTCCCACATGGTGCAGGTGATGCCGGCCACGCTCTCCGTGCGGCCCGTCTTCTTGAGCGTGCGCTTCGGGGCCGCAGGCGCGCCGGGCGTCCCAGCGCCGCCGCCCATCTGACCCAGCATCTTTTCCATCATCGCGCGGCGTTCAGGCGGCATATTCGCCATCTGTGCTTCCATCTGCTTGCGAGCGGCGGCGAACTTGGTGCCCATCTGGTCGATGGTGGCCTGGTCCATGACGCGGTAGCTCTTCGCGCTGGTATCCACGGAATAGATCGCGCGGTCCTTGAAGATGGTGATGCGCTCTTCGGCATCGGCGCCGTCGCGCTCGTTGCGCATGCGGCCGCCGTCGAACCACATCTTGCTGACGTTGGGCTTCGCTTTGGTGGCGAGGTCCGTCTCGCTGCTTTCCAGGTACACGCCGGCGAACGCGGCGGGACAGACCAGCAAGGCCGCGAGGAATGCGTTGATGGGGAAGGCTCTGATCGGCAAAGCAGGCTGTCGCATCATCCGGTTCCCTCGAAGCGCTCACCAGACGGATGGGGCGCTCAATGTACCTGTCCGAGTGCCCGGCGCAAGGCCCGGGTAGCTTTCCCTTATAATGCCCTTCATGCCAAAGGGACCCATCAAGAATCCAGTCGCCAGCGAGCCGCGCGTTCGCCGCGGCTACTTCGAATGCCGTTACGGGCAGCTTCACGTGCACAACGCCATTCCTCCGGGCGGCGGGTTCGAGGAAGCGACGGCGCTGCTGTGCCTGCACCCTGCCGGGCAGACAGGCCGGGCGTTCCAGCGCTTCCTCGCGATCATGGGCCGGGATCGTTCGGTGTATGCGCCCGACATTCCCGGCAGCGGCGAGTCCGACGGTCCGGAGTCCCGCATCACCACGGGTGAGGCGGCGGTGGCCCTCGGCAATTTCCTGGATTCGATGCGCTTTCGTCAAATCGACGTGCTGGGTTATCAGGGCGGCTCGCTCGTCGCGGTGGAGCTGGCCCTCGCCCGGCCGCAGCAGGTGCGGCGGCTGGTGCTGGTGGGGGTTCCGGCGGTTCCCGAAGGCGAGCGCCTTCGGCAGATCGGGCAGCCGGTGCTGGTGGCCCGCGCGAAGGACGACCTGTGGGACACCACGTTACGGGCACGTGAAGTTTTGACCCGCGCGCGCGTCCTCGACCTGCCTCAATTTGGCGCCACCTTGTTCGAAACTGCCCCCGAAGCGATCGCCGACCCGTTGCGTGAATTCCTCAGTGCCTGAAGTCCCGTCACGCTTCAGCCGCATTAAGTAACCTTCACTCACCTGTCATTAAAAATTGCGCAGAGCGCACACCCGCACTACGAATCCTCGCGCTATATTCGAGGCATAAAAGCACAAGGGGACACGCGAATGAGCGTGCAACGCCGGAACGTTACACCCAAGGATGGGGATCTCGAGACCACTGCCGAGCTGCCCGTGCTCGACGTCGCGGCTTATGAAACCGCGTTGTCGGACGAGCGCTCCGGAAGCACTGACACGTGGCACATGCCCGCGCTTCAGATGCCTCCCGCGTCTGCGGCTTCCGCGGCCGCTGCCGCCGCTGCCGTGGCGGACGACCGCAGCTCGCAGCTGGAAACCAACCTCGTCTCCCTTTCTGAGAATCTGCGCGATGTCGAAGAGCGGCTCACTCGCAAAGGCGAGCGGCTCCTCGAACTGGAACGCGAGCTCGCGAATGCGCGGGCAGATCGAATTGCGGTGGAAGAGCGCGCCGCTGCGCTCATCGGCGAGGAACGCGCAAAGGCGGCGGCTGCGGTCAGCGCTGCCGAACATCGTGCGTCTTCCCTCATCGCGGCCGAACAGCAGAAGGCGGCTTCGGCTGTCAGCTCGGCGGAACAGCGCGCGGCGGCACTCATTGCCGCCGAACAGGAAAAGACCACATCCTCCGTTGGCGCCGCCGAACAGCGCGCCTCCACGCTCGTTACGGAGCTGGGCGCCATTCGCGTTCAGCTCGGTACCGAGCAGGTGCGCGCGACCAATCTTCAGACGGCGGTCGACGAGCGCGACTCCAAGGTCCGTGCCTTCGAGGCGCGCAACCAGGAATTCACCACGTTACTGGCCGCTCGCGAGCAGGAGCTGGCGCGTGCGCGCCGCGACCTCAGCGACACAGAAGGCCGCAACGCGAACCTGCTGGAATCGCTGCAGACGCTCGAAGGGCGCCGGGTCATATTCGACGGTCAGTTGCTGGGGCTCGATGGCGAGCTCGGGCAGCGCGATGCGCAGGTCACCCAGCTCGAGGGAGAGCTCGCGAGCCAGAAGGTGCGGGCGAGCGAGCTGGCCAAAGAGCTTAGCGATCGCCGCCATCGTGTCGACGTGCTGGAACGCGAAGTCGCCGCGCTGGCGGCCTCGCTCGCCCAGCGCAATGTCGAGCTAGAACAGAGCGAGCGCGCCAAGGCGAAACTGCACGAATCGGTCGCCTCCCTGACGGAAACGCTGGCGGCGCGCGTCGAGCGCATCCGCATGCTCGAGAGCTCGGCGACGAGTCACAACGAGCTCTTCACGGAAAAGCTGAACGAGATCGATCGCCTGAATCGCGAGCGAGAGGTCTTCACCGCGCAGGCGGCGTCGGTCGAAGCGTCGCTCACGGAGAAAGCGGCAGTCATCGAATCTTCGCTGACGGCTCGGGCCGCGTCCCTCGAAGCCTCCTTCACGGCGAGGGTCGGTTCGCTCGAGACAGCCCTCGCTGGCGCGAATGCGCAGCTGGCCGAGAGAGAGAAAGCGCTTGGCGTGGCCGACGCCAGCAGCGCCGACCTGGAAAAACGATTTACGTCCAGTCAGCTGCGTGCTGACGAGATCAACCACGCGCTGGTCATGGCCCGCGCCGAAATCGCTGAACGCACGGCTGTGCTGCTGCGTGTGGAAGGCGAGCGGGACGAACAGATCAAACGTTTCGCGGCATCCGAATCGCGCGCGGTCGAGCTGGAGCAGAGCTCGGAAGATCAGGCCGATACCATTCTTCAGCTGCAGGAAGAGTTGCGCGCAAGCGTTGCCCGCTCCACCGAGCTGGAAGGCGACCTCACTGCGGCGGAAGACGCTATCAATCGGCTCGAGACGGAGCTGCGTAACAAGAGCTCGAAGCTCGATGACCTCGCCAGGACTCAGGAAGAATGGCGCGGCACCGTCGAAAGTGCGCGTCAGTCACTCGCGGAGCGCGAATCGCTCATTCATCGCCTCGAGACCGAAGCTGCCAACAGTGCGGCGCTCCTGGGCAACATTCAGCAGAGCATGAAACGGATGGACCCTGCCGCGCAGAGCGGCTCGCACGAGATTGCGCCGGAAGGCGCGGTGCGGTTGCTCATCCGCACGGACGGCGATTCCGAAGTGGTTCACGTGCTGGGCCGCAAGACCACCGTGGGGCGCACGCCGGACAACGATCTGCAGATCGACGCCAAGTTCATCAGCCGCAATCATGCGGTGATCCTGGCCGGGCCGAATCACACCATCATTGAGGATTTGAACAGCACCAATGGTGTCGCGATCAATGGGCGCCGCGTGACGCGGCATACGTTGAGGGATGGGGATTCGGTGTCGATTGGCAAAACGATATTCAGGTTTGCGGTGCGACCGATGGTTGACAGAGGGCGGTAGCTACCGGCTGGCCTGCGGCCCCAGAAGCCCTCAATCGCCGGGCGGCTAACTAAGAGTGAACCACGCCCGCAT
>JBDTUL010000154.1:0-11638 GCA_040007735.1 Gammaproteobacteria bacterium
GATTCGTACCCGATCGCTATCGGCGATATGTCCGGGTGCTTGAGCAACGCACCATCCAAAGAGTGACAGGTGTCTCGTTCAACTCGCCGCGGCAAGCTTCGGCTGCCGCGCGGGGGCGTGCAGTCGTTGCACCAGCTGAGCTTCCTGGCGGGTGAGCCCACAGCTCGCCATCAGTTCTTCGCGGGGCGCGCCGCTGCGGGCGAGCCGTATCGCAATCTGATAACTCGGCGCGGAGGCGCCAGCAGGCACGGCGCGCCGGCCTTCGCCATCCAGGCGCTCTGAGATTTCCTCGACTCGCCGGCGTGTGATCGCCAACGTCTCTTCAATATCGTTCAATCGCGTGAGCAGCGCCGTGCTGTGTTCCGCGAAACGCTCGGCCTGCGCGCTCGCGAGCGCATCAGTTGCACGTCGCCAGCGCGTGAACGTGATCGTGGCCAGCACGAAAGCGAATACCAGGAACAGCGCTCGCCCGGCCAGGAGCGCGAAATCGAGCGGGATGTATGGGATCTGTGGCATCTGAGCAGGTTCCTGTGAAGTGCATCACACTGGACATGAGCGCCGGTTTCCCGACGCTTCAATGCGATGGGTTCAAAAGTGCAGGAACCATGCCATGTGGGTGGCGCCGCTGCGCCTTTCACAAGAGGGCGCTCTCTCAGCCGCCCGGTGGTTGAGGGCTCTTGATTCTGAGGCCGCTCGAGATGCCCTCAATCCCCGGGCGGCTGAGAGAGGCTCATTTCGGGGCCGGGCCTCGCCGAGCGTCGGCACGTCGGCCACGTCCGGCGCGCCGCCCGCGGCGGTTGAACCGGCCGAGCCAACGCGAAACTGCCCCTCGTCAAGGTCAGCAGCATGCCGAACGAAGTCGCGAGCTTGCCCGACATGCGCAGATTCGAAAACCATTTCACGATTGCACTCGCTCGCTGGCCGAAGCCATTCGCAGGGTTCGCTGCAACCTTGCGGCAAACGAGGGGCGCAGTTCAGTGCGAGCGGCTGTGGTCCGCTGTGACAGAGAGCCGAGTTAGATACAGCTCTTGCGCTGCGGACCGCCGCGACAGGGCGAATTACGCGACCGGCGCACGCCGGCTCAAATCCATCGAGTCACTGAGATTGCGGACCGCAGAGGTGATCTCGTTCAGGGGCAGAACGATTTGCGCGGCGCCGAGCGCGACCGCTTCACCGGGCATGCCCCACACGACGCTGGTTGCTTCGTCCTGCGCAATAGTTGGGCTGCCTGCATCGCGCATCTCCCGCAGGCCACGCGCTCCGTCTTTGCCCATGCCGGTGAGCAGAACGCCGATTGCGTTGCGGCCTGCGTTCTGCGCCACAGAGCGAAACAGGACGTCCACCGAAGGTTTGTGTCGATTTACTTCAGGGCCGTTGTCGAGCCGGCAGACGTAGCGGGCGCCGTCACGCGCCACGAGCAAGTGGCGATCGCCGGGCGCGATATAGACGTGTCCGGGAAGAATCTGTTGCCCATCTTCGGCTTCATATACCGTCATCTGGCAGCAGGCATTCATGCGCTTCGCGAACGGGCCGCTGAATGCCTGCGGAATGTGCTGGGCGATGACGACGCCGGGGGAATCCGGAGCGAAGCCCACCAACACTTCCCTGATGGCCTCGGTGCCGCCGGTTGAAGCGCCGATCGCGATGATGCGGTCCGTGGTCCGAAGCGTGCGCGGCGCGCCGCCTGCGGGCAGGATGGCATCCGCACTGACACTGGGCCCTACGGTCAGTGTGCTCAGGCGCGCGGGGTCGAGAGCGCGTACACGAGCGCGGGAGGCAGCCTTCACCTTCTCGATCAACTGCTCGCTGTAGTCTTTCAGGGTCGCTGCAATGTCGATTTTTGGTTTCGGCAGATAGTCCACCGCACCCAGCGCCAGCGCATCGAGCGTGACTTCAGCGCCGTGCTCCGTCAGCGACGACACCATCACCACAGGCATGGGCCGCAGCCGCATGAGATTGCGCAGGAACGTTACGCCGTCCATGCGTGGCATCTCGACGTCTAGCGTGATGACGTTGGGATTGAGCGATTTGATTTTCTCGCGGGCAATGTGCGCATCGCCGGCGGTGCCCACCACTTCGATGTCAGGGTCGGCGGAGAGCATCTCCGTGAGGATCTGGCGCACCAGCGCGGAGTCATCGACGATGAGTACGCGAGTCTTCGCATCTAGCGCAGTGGCGCGCGCGGGGGAGGGTTTTGTCATACGAGGTGCGCCCCTCAGTCAAAAAGCTCTATGCTGCCTTCCTTGGCCTCCGGGCCGTAGCGTCCATCGCTGTCCACCACGCCGGTGCGGATCAGCAAATCGAACAGTTGATGCTGCGAGTCGGCGCTGAGCCGTTCGCGCAGCATGCGAAGCATTTCTTCCCAGCGCCGCGCCCCGAACCCCGAGACCTCGAGAGGGCCTTCGCGCACGAGGCTTGCGAGCAGATTACGTACGGCGGCCAGCTGCTGGATGAGCCGATCGTGGAATTGCAGGCTTTCGATGCAGACCAACACATCATCCTCGAGCCTCGCTCGCCAGGCCGCCGCGTCATCGCGGGGCGCATCGAGACGCTTGCGCAGTTCATTGAGCGAGCCGCCGATGCGAGCCAGCGCTCCGCCGAGGTCGGCGACGGGGTGCTCGGTGTCTCGCATCGCGAGGCTCAGCAGCACTGCCGCCGCCTCCATCGAGACTTCGAGCTCGTGCGCTTTCACGTCGGTCCCCGGTTCATTCTTCGTCATATGGGCTGCCATCCGCTGGGCCCCTCGTCCTGATGAGTCTTCGTGCCGTCCGGTGCCGTTCAGGCCAGCACTTTCGCGATGGTGGCCAGCAGTCGTTCGGGATTGAACGGCTTCACGAGCCAGCCGGTAGCGCCAGCGCTCTTGCCTTGCTGCTTGCGCTCGGAAGTGGCTTCGGTGGTCAGCACGAGCAGGGGGACGTATTTGTAGTTCGTCTTGCCGCGCAGTTCGCGCACCAGGGTGATGCCGTCCATGTTCGGCATGTTGACGTCCGTGATCACAAGGTCGAAGCGCTGTTTGCAAGCCAGCTCCAGCGCCTGTACTCCGTCTTCCGCCTGTTCGACCTGATAGCCAGCGCTCGCAAGCGTCGCGCTCACCATCTGGCGCATCGATGGGGAATCATCCACCGCGAGAATCCGTGCCATTCGTTCTCTCCAGGAAATCGCCTCGATTCTATCGGCGAGCTTGGCCGGCTGCTGAAATACGGGGCGCGGATAACGTGACGGATGTCTCGATCGAAAGGTTCTCGACGGCGTGGCTCGAAGTCAGAACAGCTCGACGCTGCCCTCGGCCGTCAGGAAACCGCTGCACAGCTCGCCTTCCATCGCAGGGGCGCCCATCAGGTGGCGCACCGCTGTGAGCTGCTGAATGAGGCGATCGTGGAACTGCAGGCTCTGGATGCAGATGGAGAGGTCTCTCTCGATGAGTTGACGGTAATCCTCTGCGCCGCTCGGCCCGCAGGCCGGCTCCGCGTCGAGGCGGGTGAGCAGCGAGCTGATGCGCGTCAGCGCGTCCGCCATGCGCATCACCGGAACCTCAGTGCAACGAATGGCGTTGCCCAGCAACGCCGACGCGGCCTCGGTACAGGGCTCGGCGGAGGGCGACTCGACAGGTCTGGTACGGCAGTGGCTCATGGCCCGCACTATCGTCTGACAAGAGTCGGGAACCTATCGCGATTAGCCGTATTGTCGTGTGACGAAGGTCCATAAATGAGCCACCCGACGCGCCGACCGGGCGCAACTCAGGGGTTGGCTGAGGGCAGGGGCGTGGCGATGGCGGAGTCGGAACTGACAGGCGCGGTGGACGGCACGGGGGCGCTGGCCGGTGTTCCGGCGGCGATAGTCGCGAGTGTGCCCGGGGCGAGCGTGGTGGCGGTGGCCTGCGTTCCGGGCGCGAGGGTTGCGGGGTTCGGTGAGCCGGGCGCCTCAGGCGCGCTGCCGTCGGAGTTCGGCATGGCTTGATTTACAGCTTTCCCCAGCTCGGCGGACAGAATGACGACGACGACGCGTCGGTTCGCATTACGCCCGTCTTCGGTGGCGTTCGGGTGTGTGGGGCGGTTCTCACCGTAGCCGATCACCGCGAGCCGATCGGGCGAAATACCTTTGCTGGCCAGCACACGCACCACGCTGCCTGCGCGCGCCGCTGAAAGCTCCCAGTTGGAGAAGAAGGCCACCGTCTTGATGGGCCGGTTGTCCGTGTGGCCTTCCACGCGTATCGAATTCGGAAAGGGCGCGAGCGATGCGCCGAGTCGTCCGATGACGTCGATCGCTTTCGGCTCGAGCTGCGCTTTCGCGCTGGGGAACAGGATGTCGGTCTTGATCTCGACCTCGATCCAGAAATCCTTGCGGCGGACCACCACCATGTTGGCCTTCACCAGGTCGTCCATGGCCTGTTCTACCTGTTCGGCCACGCGCTGCAGCTCTTTCGCAGCGGCTGCCTGCACGGACGACGTATCCGATTCGCTTGCTGGCCGGGTCGGCGCGCCGGCGCTCATGGGCAGGGGTGTCAACATCGAGCGCGGCTGTCCGTCGATCATCGACTGCGCGACGATCGAGGTCTTGATGTCCGCGCCCGACCCCACCTGCTTGTCTCCGACTTGCACCGGCTCCATGGTGCGGGGGGCGCCGCGGAACGCGGCAAACAGCGAATCTGAGAGCACGCGATACTTGCCCTCGTTTACCGACGACATGGCGTACATCACTACGAAGAATGCGAGCAGCAGCGTGACGAGGTCCCCATAGGGGATCGCCCACGCCTCGTGGTTCGCATGTTCCTCGTGTTTCTTACGGCGTGCCATGGAGTACGCGCGTTGTCTCAATGAAGATAACCCTGCAGCTTCGATTCGATGCTGCGGGGGTTTTCGCCCTGTGCGATGGAGAGCATCCCTTCGATCACCATCTCGCGCACCTGGGTTTGCGAGGCGATGGCGCCTTTAAGTTTTGCAGCGACGGGCAGGAAGAACAGGTTGGCGAGACCGATGCCGTACACCGTTGCGGTGAATGCCGCGGCGATTCCGTGTCCGAGCTTGCTGGGGTCCGCGAGATTCTGCATGACGGCCATGAGGCCGAGCACTGCGCCGATGATGCCGAGCGTCGGACAGTAGATGCCCATGCCCTCGAATACCTTTGCCGCGCGGGTGTCCGCGTCTTCGCGCGTGTTGAGCTCCACTTCCATGACGGCGCGGATGCTTTCCGGCTCACTGCCGTCCACCACCAGTTGCAGCGCCTTGCGAACGAAAGCGTCGGGCTCACGATTGAGTACCGGCTCGAGGCCGAGCAGCCCCTGCTTGCGGGCGATGTTGCTCCACTCCACCATTTTCTTGATGAGCAGCTCGCCATTGAGCGGCGGCGGACGCATCACCCATGGGAAAATGCGCATCGCATGCCGCATTACCGAGAGCGGGGTCTGCACGCAGATGGCAGCAATAGTGCCCACCACCACGATCATGAATGCCGCGGACGAAATGAGGCCATGCAGCCCCGCGCCTTTCAGCACGGCGCCGACCGTCACGGCCAGGAGCCCCAATACGAGCCCGGTGATGCTCAGAATGTCCGTATGCAGGGTCCTCGAGCTAGGAGTCTGTCCGACTCATGAACATCGTCGCGAGGGCGACCCACATCGAGCAGGTTTCGGCGATCGCTTCGCGCCGCATAGCGGGGACTATGTAAGCGAAGCGATCGCCGAAAAATGCCGATGTGGGGCGGCCGCAGCAGATGTTCATGGGTCGGACAGACTCCCACTACATGCCGAGATCGGAGAGCAGGGCGTCTATGTCCGCTTGCTCGTTGATGACGGTTCCTCCGTGATCGACTCCCGGAATCGCAGGACCGAAGCCCCGGGTGCCCTCGCCGCCGGGGACCGCGCCGAACCCGGCTTGGGATCCGGCGAGTTTGCTCAGGTCCACGAGCACGACTTCCACTTCCGAGACCAGGTTCATCACGCCGCGGATGATCTGGCCGGAGAGATCCTGGTAGTCCTGCGCCAGCATCACCTCGGCGAGATTGGCGCGAACCATCTCAGAGTCGGTGCGTGCGGCGGTCAGGAACTGGTCGATGCGGCCGATGAGGTCGCAGTAGTCGGCTACGGAGATCGTGCCGGCGCGAAAGCGCCCCCACGGACCCGCAAGCGACTGCGCTTCACGCGCCGTGCGATCCGCGGGCGGTCCGGATTGCTCGACCAGGTCCATCGTGCGGTGAGCGGCGGCATCGGTCAGTTGCAATACGTGGTTCAGACGCTGGCGGGCGTCGGGGATTTCCTTTTCCGCAAGCGCAGTCAGGCGCGAGTCGAGCCGGAAGCGGTCGAGCGCGCTGCGCAGATGGCTCGTGAGGTCGGCCAGTTGCGCGAGCAGATCGGGCTCGGCGGCTGGCTTCTCACTGAGAGCGGGATTTGTCATACAACCTCATGGAAGGATCAGGGGCGGCAGGCGCGCGCGGTTTCCGCCTCAGGCAGGAACGGCGCGGCTCTCCAGAATCTTGTCGATCTTTTCCTTGAGGGTGGCGGCGGTGAATGGCTTGATCACGTAGCCGTTCACTCCCGCCTGCGCAGCTTCCACGATCTGCTCGCGCTTGGCTTCCGCAGTGAGCATCAGCACGGGAAGCTTCTTCAGCTTGTCGTTCGCGCGCACCGCTTTCAGCAGGTCGAGGCCGGCCATGCCGGGCATGTTCCAGTCTGTAATCAGGAAGTCGAAGCTGCCGTTCTGCAGGAGCGGCAGCGCCGTGTTGCCGTCGTCGGCCTCGGTGACGTTCGGATAGCCGAGATCGTGCAGAAGATTCTTCACGATACGACGCATCGTCGAGTAATCGTCCACCACCAGAAACTTCATGTCTTTACTCACAACTCATTCCTCCGCCGCTTCCTCGCGCCACTCGACCAGTCGCGCCTTCAACCGCGTCAGCGCTTGCCCATGCAGCTGGCAGACGCGCGACTCCGTTACCTTCAGGACTGCGCCGATCTCCTTGAGATTCAGCCCGTCGCTGTAATACAGCGACATCACCAACCGCTCGCGCTCCGGCAGCTGCTCGATCGAGTGCGCCAGCGCCGTTCGAAACCCTTCGTCTGCCACCTCGCGGAACGGATCCGCGGAAGTATCCGGCGCATTGGCCGTCGACGCCGTATCGTCCAGGCTTGCGATCCGGCAGCTCGCCGCGTCCTGCACGATGGAGTGGTACTCCGTCAGCTCAATTCCCAGTCGCTGGGCGATCTCCAGATCGCGCGCATCGCGCCCGGTTTCCTTCTCGATGTCGCGCATCGCTGCCGCGACAGCCCGCGCCTTGCGGTGAACCGAGCGCGGCGCCCAGTCGAGCTTCCTCAGCGCATCGATCATCGCCCCGCGGATGCGGATGCCCGCATACGTCTCGAAACTCGCGCCACGGTTCGCCGCGTAGTTTGAGGCGGCCTCGAGCAAACCCAGCATTCCGGCCTGGATCAGGTCCGCCACGTCCACCGACGGCGGTAGCCGGCCGGCGAGATGGTAGGCGATGCGCTTGACCAACTCCGCGTGACGCGTCACGAGCGCGTCGCCTTCAGTGGCTGTCCGTGAGTTTGCGTACGCATTCACTGCGTTCACGTGACGACCTCCAGTTGCGCCGCCGGGCGCCGTACCAGCCGTTCGACGAAGAATTCGAGATTGCCGCGCGGACCCGCTGGTACAGGCCATGTATCGGCGCTTGCAGCCAGTTTCTTGAATGCGCGGCCCGAAGGACTGGCCGGATGTGCATCGAGCACCGGTCGTTGCACCCGAATGGCCCGTCGCATGTGCTCGTCGTCGGGAATTTCACCCGCGTACTCGAGCATCACGTCGAGGAAACGGTTGGTGACACGCTGGAGTTTGTTGAACAGCGTCTCACCTTCGCCGGGGCCACGTGACATATTTGCCACGATTCGAAAACGGGTCACACCATGGTCACGGGCCAGTACTTTGATCAGTGCATAGGCATCGGTGATGGAAGCCGGCTCGTCCGTCACCACCACGAGCACGTGTTGGGCGGCTTGTGAGAACTGGAGCACACCCGGCGCGATGCCCGCCGCGGTGTCGATGATCAGCACATCGAGCCGCGTGGCCAGACCGCTGAACGCCTGCACCAGGCCGAGGTGGGCGGAGCCGCCCAGGCTTGCAAGGTCGGCGGCGCCCGAGGCGGCGGGCACGATCTTGAATCCCTGTTTCGCGGTGACGAGAATCTCGTCGAGCGTGCGTTCGCCGGACAGCACGTGGGCCAGCGTGTAGCGAGGGGAGAGTCCGAGAAGCACGTCGACGTTCGCAAGCCCCAGGTCGCCATCGAGCAGCACCACCCGGCGGCCCGCGTTGGCGAGGCCGGTGGCGAGATTCACGGCGACACTCGTCTTGCCCACGCCGCCCTTGCCGCCGGTGACCGCGATGACGCGGACCGGTTGCGAGAGCCCCGAGAGCTTCGTGTTGTTGATCACGTGCATATCACGCGAGGGCATGCGCTACTTCTCCGTATCGTCGTGTCAGCAGGTCTTCGTCGGCGGCGGCGCCGCTTGTTTTCGCCAGTTGCACGGCGCTCGAGACCAGCTCGAGGGCGCGCGCGGGGCGCAGGTCTTCGGGCACGCGTTGGCCTTCGCTTACATAGGAGATAGGCAGTTGCGCGCGCGTGAGCACGGAGAGCACGCCGCCGAGGCTTGCAGCTTCGTCTACTTTGGTCAGCAGGCAGCTCGCGGCGTTGGCTGTGGAGAAGCGCGCGACGGTTTCCGCGATGGCGCCCGCCTGGGTGCTGGCGGACAACACGAGGGCGGTCTCAAGGTGTGAGCCGGAGGCTGCGAGCTGCGACATGCGGGCGGTGAGCTGCGCGTCGCGCTGGCTGGAGCCAGCTGTGTCTATCAGCACGAACGCTTTCTGAGCGAGGTTTGTGAGGAGTTGCGGAATTTCGTCGAACCCTTCGATGGTGTAGACGGGAACGTCCAGCATCTGGCCCAGCGCCTGGATCTGGTCATGGGCGCCGATGCGAGTGGAGTCGGCCGAGATCAGGGCGAGGCCCCGCGGCCCGTGCCTCAGAACCCAGCGCACCGCGAGCTTTGCGAGCGCGGTGGTTTTGCCTACGCCTGTCGGGCCGACGAGTGCGACTCGTCCGCCCTCGTCCAGCCAGCGATCGCCGGTGACGGCGAGGCGTTGGGCTAGCAGCGCGATGCAGAGCCGGCGCGCTTTGGAGATATCGGTGCTTGCCGGGAGCTGCGCCACGATCTGCGAGGCGAAGTCGGGGGAGAGGCCCACTTCGGTGAGCTCTCTGAGAATTTCTGTGTGGATGGGCGCGCGGCGGGTGAGGTCGTTCCAGGCAAGCTGAGCGAGCTGCGTTTCGAGCATTCTGCGCAGAGTGCGCAGTTCGGTGCCCATTTCATTGGTGGTTTGGTCGGGCGCCTGCTGCTGGGCAGATGAAGGCACGCCGCTGCCTGATGCGCCGTGCGCCGCCATGAGAGCGTCGACCTCTTTGTCAGCTTCGCTGCGGTTGTCGGCCTCCGGCTCGAACGCAGACGACGAGAACCCTGAGATCGAAGGGCGCGAGCTCACAGGCGGCCGCGCTTGCGGGGCGTGGTCCGATGTGACCGACGCGCCCGACACGACCGGCAGCGACTCCGCCCACGACCGCGGCTTCGCCGCCGTGCCCGGTGCCAATTCCCCTGACGCTGCTGAACGGGACTCTATCTGTGACCGCGCCTGCGGGGCCGGTGCAGCGCGCTGCGCTCTGCCCGCGGTTGGGACCACACGCGAATCGGGCCGACTCTTCGCAGCCGACCGCAACTCAACATGCACATCCGCTTCACGGCGGGACGCGTACGTCTCGGCTTCAACAGCCGCCCGAACCCGAGCAAACGAGCCCTGATCGGCAATCGTATAAGGGTCAACCTCAGCAGGCCGTAAAGGTGCCACCGGCGGCACGAATTCCTCAGGCGCGAAAGGCCGCGCTTCGGCGGGCGCCGACGGCGCACTGTGCGCATCGAACTGCTCGGCATCGAAGTCCACGGCCGCCGTGACTTCAACGCCTCCCTTGATGCGCTTCGAGGTGAGGATGACCGCGTCGGCCCCCAGCTGCTCGCGCACGAGGCGCAGCGCCTGCCGCATGTCCTTCGCCGTATGTCGGGTGATCTTCATAACGTCAGCGTCCCACGGCCGTCACGAGACGGACTTTTCGGTTGTCAGGAATTTCGTTCCACGCGAGCACGTGCATGCTCGGCACGCTGGCGCGCATGAAACGCGCGAGCGTATGTCGGAGAGGCGGCGCCACGAGCAGCACGGCGGGTTCGCCGGCCAGCTCCTGTCGCTGTGCGGATTCGGTAAGTCGTACCTGCAGGCGCTCCGCCAGTCCCGGTTCGAGCCCCGGGCTCTGAGCGCCAGGCGTCGTTCCCGCGAGCGAGTTCTGCAGCAGCCGCTCGAGGTCGGGCTCCAGCGTGATGACCGGCAGCTCGCCGCCGATTCCCGCGATGTCCTGCACGATCTGCCGGCCCAGTGCGACTCGCACCTGATTCTGCAGAACGGTAGTGTCCGGAGTGCGCGGCGCATGCTCAGCCAGCGTCTCGACGATGGTGCGAATGTTGCGAACCGGCACGCGCTCGGCGAGCAGGCCCTGGAATACACGAACTACAGCGGAAAGCGGCAGCACGCGCGGAACCAGATCTTCCACCAGCTTCGGAGCCGTCTTCGCAAGCTGGTTGAGCAGGTGTTGAACTTCTTCGTGTCCGAGCAACTCGTGCGCATGAAGCTGCACGATGTGGCTCAGGTGTGTAGCGACGACGGTGCTCGCATCCACCACGGTGTATCCCAGCGAATGCGCATGTTCGCGAGCGGAAGGCTCGATCCACACCGCTTCCATGCCGAACGCCGGGTCCTTCGTGGCAATGCCTTTCAGCGGCCCGAACACGCGCCCCGGATTGATGGCCATCTCGCGTTCCGGATAAATCGTGCCTTCACCCACCGGCACGCCACCCAGGTTGATACGGTAGCCGTTGGGGTTGAGATCGAGGTTGTCGCGGATGTGAACGGCGGGCACGAGGAAGCCGAGGTCCTGCGAAAGCTTGCGGCGTACACCGCGGATGCGCGCTAGCAGATCTCCGTTCTGGCCCTTGTTCACCAGTGGCACCAGCCGATAGCCCACTTCCAGGCCCAGCAGATCTACAGGCTGCACGTCTTCCCAGGACAGTTCACGCGATTCCTGAGGCACCGGTGGCGGTGGAGCCAGTGCGATTTTTACTTCGCTCGCGGCCGCGTCTCGCTTCTTCTTGATCATGAACGCGCCGTAGCCGGCGAGCGCTGCCACCGTGAGAAACGCCAGGTTCGGCATGCCCGGGATCAATCCCATCACTGCAAGCAGTCCGGCGGCGACGCCGAGTGCCTTGGGTGAGCGGAACAGCTGGCGGGTGATTTCTCCGCCCATGTCCTGCGAACCGGACATGCGCGTGACGATGATGGCCACCGCGGTAGACAGCAGCAGCGCAGGAATCTGCGTAACGAGACCGTCGCCGATGGTGAGCAGCGTGTACGTGCGCCCGGCCGTAGCGAAGGGCAGGCCGTGCGCCATCATGCCGATGCACAGTCCGCCGATGATGTTGATGAACAGGATGAGAATGCCCGCGACGGCATCGCCGCGCACGAACTTGCTGGCGCCGTCCATGGAGCCGTAGAAGTCCGCTTCC
>JBDTUL010000155.1:0-11586 GCA_040007735.1 Gammaproteobacteria bacterium
ACAAATTCGAATACCGCCGCGGCTACAAGTTCTCGACCTACGCCACCTGGTGGATCCGCCAGGCCATCACGCGTTCGATCGCCGACATGGCCCGCACCATCCGCGTGCCGGTGCACATGATCGAAACGATCAACAAGATGAACCGCATCTCGCGCCAGATCATGCAGGAAACCGGCAGCGAGCCGGACCTGGCGACCCTGGCCGTCAAGATGGAAATGCCGGAAAACAAGGTGCGCGAAATCATGAAGATCGCCAAGGAGCCAATTTCCATGGAAACGCCGATGGGCGAAGACGGCGATTCGCAACTCGGTGACTTTATCGAAGACAACACCACTCTGGCGCCGCTGGACGCCGCGCTGCACGCCTCGATGCGCAACGTGATCAAGGAAGTGCTGGACTCGCTCACGCCGCGCGAAGCGAAAGTGCTGCGCATGCGTTATGGCGTGGAAATGTCGAACGACCACACGCTGGAAGAAGTGGGCAAGCAGTTCGACGTCACGCGCGAGCGCATCCGCCAGATCGAAGCGAAGGCGCTGCGCAAGCTCCGTCATCCGAGCCGCAGCGAGCAGCTGCGAAGCTTCCTGATGGATGACTGATCCGCGCACCTGGCCCGGCGGCTGACACCGCCGGCATCCCGAAAAGAAAGGGCCCCGTACAGCTTTCACTGCACGGGGCCCTTTGTTTTAGCTTCCCTGACGACAGTCCCTGTCCTCTTCCCTGCCCTCGGACTCCTTCTTTCCACCTGTCTCCCGCGCGCATTCCCTCGCACGCGAACGACCTTCCTTTCGGCTGCGGCCAGTGTGATTGTCTCGAATTAGAGGCCGACACCACGCTGAGTCTTCGGCTCGCAGGCATCGCGATGCCGTCGTGATCACTGTCGTGCTGGTCCGCGTTTGCGGCCAGGCGGCAATTATCTGCCTCAGAGCAGCGTGGAGTAACCGGCCAGGCCGCCCGTGAAATGCGCAGCGTGATCCGTGAGCGCCGAGACGAAACGGAAGTCCTCGAACTGAAAGCCGGGGCCCATGGTGAGCGCGGAGCGCGACCCCCGCGGGGTATCGACCCGCGCAACCGATCTATGCACCTCGCGATACCAACCACCTTCGGGATGCGGCTGGAGCGCGAGCCGCTCGATGAGTTGCGCCGCCGACTCCACGACTACACCGAACGAAGGTGGGCCACCAGCTCGTCCGGCCGCGAGTAGAACGGTGAATGATCCGTGTCGATCGACAGCACCTTCCGGCACGGCAGCGTGGTGTACATCTGTTTCTGCATGTGGGGCCTGAGCGCCTTGTCCCGCAAACATTCGATGTAGACGCGCGGCACGCCGCCCCAATTTCCTTCGGTAACTCTGACCGGCGTGGCCAGGGGGAGCGATGGTTCGGGCCGTAGCAGCGAGCGCGCGCGAATGAAGTCTTCTTCGGAACACTCTTCGTAGAACCCCTCGCGGAGTGCCTCGTCCCGCACCGTGGAACTGGTCTTGTCTTCCGACATCACCATGTTCTTCACGATCAGCGACTCGGGGTCCTGCGCTGCCTTGTCGAACAGGCTCTCCTTGTCGCGAAGAAGAAAGGCGGTCACGTACACCAGCGTGCGCACGATCTTGGGCCGATGCTCGGCGACCTCGCTGATCACGATGCCGCCCCGGCTGTGCCCGACGAGCACCACCGGCTGGGACTGCGCGGCGGCGATGTCGCAAATGTGATCTCGCCAGAGCTCGAGCGTCACCCGGTTCAGCGGGGTGTTGTCCTGCCCGAGACCCGGCAAGTCCGGGGCAATGGCCTTGTGACCGAGTTTTTCCAGGCGCGACACGATCTTTTCCCAACACCAGCCGCCGTGCCATGCGCCGTGTACAAACAGGTACGTACTCATAGGGGCATTGAAGCATGGGGACCCGGGCGATACACGCCTAAGTCCTCGCCCCGGCCCCCGCGCGCCCTCCCAAGCCAGTTGCTGCTCATTACTCGGGCGCGTAGCCTGCTACGGACTGAACGCCCCCAAACCGTTCGCCAAACCCTGAGCCGCGAGATGACGACAACTTCGCGCCCCCGCAGTGAATCCAGAACCGCGAACATTCTTCGCGGAGTCTCCGCTTTGGTGCTGGTCATGGCGCTGACGCCATTGGCGTGGGCTGCCGAGTCCGAGCCTTCGCAGTCAGGTACGGCTGCGAACTCAGGGAAGCCTGCCGCCGCAGCGCCAGCAGCGACCGCAGGCAAGCGTGCAGCCACGAAGGCTTCGACGCACGCGGCGACTTCGTCGTCTGCGGCGGAGAAGTCCACGAGCGGCACACCGGGCGCGGCGGCTGCGCCCACGCAGCTCGTGTGCTTCCGCATGTCCATTCAGTGCTTCACCACGGCGAACGCCAAACCCGCACCGAAGATGGTCGGCCCGGTCGCTCCAATGGATCTTCGTGCACCCGAGATCACTCGCATTTTTCCGCGTACCGAACTGGCGGAGAAGCTGCCTGAGCCCGCCGAGCCGGAAGTGCAGGAGACGGTCGAGATATCTGGCCAGCGTGAGTTCGCGCCGGTGTCCGTGGGGCTGATGGCGTTGCCGTGGGCGGTCCTGCATCCCACGCAGGCGTGGCGCATTTTCATGCCGTTGCCGCCGTCAGAGACTAAATAGCCGGCGCCGGAATCCCAATCGCCTGCGTCGAGGAAATCTCCGGCCCACGCTCGTTAATCGTGGTCCGTCGTAAATCTCTCTTGAATTTGTAGACGTCGTAACCGGCCGCCCGGTGCAACGTGCATCGGTTGTCCCACACAACCAGGTCGCCGACGCGCCACTGGTGCGTGTAGATGAACTGAGGCTGGGTTGCGAAAGCGTTCAATTCTTCGAGGAATCGCTCGCCCTCTTCGCGCGGCCAACCGACGATGTGCGTGGTGTGCTCACCAATGTAGAGCGCAGCGCGGCCGGACTCTGGAATCACGCGCACGACATCGTGCTGCACGGGGGGCATCGCCCGCCGCATTTCGTCGGTGACCGTGTAACCGGCCTTGCCGCGAGTCTTCCAGAAGTAGTGCTCGGCAACGGCGTCCCGCGCTCTCGCCTGGGTCGCTTCGGGCAATGCGTCGTAAGCGGCGCGTGTATCGACGAACAGCGTGTCACCGCGCTCCGGCGGCACCACATGCCCCATCAGCAATGACCATTTGGTGGGAAGACTATTGAACGAACTGTCGGTGTGAAACTCTTCGTTGGCCCTGATGGACGCATGACGAAGTGATTCCGCCGGCAGGAAGTCGCCATCCACATCGATGTTCGAGATGTCGTACATCTCCGGCCGGATGCGGCGTTTCTCGCCATCCTTCACGCCCATGTGCGGCGGCAGCTCCAGCGGCCCGAAGGCGCGGCTGAAGCGAATCTGCTGCTCGTCGTTGATTTCCTGGCCGCGAATCACCAGCACCGCATATTGGGCCATGGCCTCGTTCACCGCGCCGATCAGCCCGGGCGAAAGCTCCTGCCGCAGGTCGGCACTCAGCATTTCCGCGGCGAATAGAGGGTGCAGGGGGTTTGTGAGCAGGCTCATCGTCGTTCCTTGCTTGGCCTTTCCGCTTATGTACCGGATACGGGCAGCGGCGTCATGCAGCGCGCCCACCGATGCCACCGTGCGGCCGTAGCAGTGGCCTGGCTCGCCGCCGTCCTGCATGCTGACCCGAATTATTCTGGAGAAATTGCAATGACCACGTCTTCCGCCGCCGCGCCGGCCGGCCCCGCGCCCGCGGCTCCGGCGAAGCCCCGCAAGCCTCGCTATCCGGCCACGGTGAAGCGCATCGAGCAACTGACACCCCGCATGGTGCGCGTGACTTTTACGAGCACGGAACTCGCAGACTTCGGGTGGAGCGGCCCGGCCGCGCACCTGAAGCTTATTTTTTCCAGCGCGGAGCCCACTTTGCCGACAGCGGCTTCTTCCAGCGGTGCGGCAGCGAGCGCTGCCAGCGCGGGCGCGTCGAGCGAACCTCCGCGCCCCACCATGCGCACGTACACGCCGCGCCGCTTCGATCGCGACTCACGCGAGCTGGACGTAGACTTTGTTCTGCACGGCGAAGGCCCTGCCTCCACCTGGGCTTCACAGGCCGCGGTCGGCCAGACGCTGACCGTTGCAGGCCCCGGCCGTAACTATGTGGTCGACCCAGGCGCCGACTGGTTCGTGCTCGCCGGTGACGATTCCGCGATTCCGGCCATCGCAACCATCCTCGAGCAACTTCCGCCAACGGCGCAGGTGACGGTGTTCATCGAAGTGGTGGACGCGAAGGATGAACACCGGATCAGCGCCGCATCAAACGCGACGGTAACGTGGCTCCATCGCGGCGAAGACAACAAGATTGCAGGCACCCTGCTCGAGGCGCGCTTGCGGGACCTGCAACTGCCGCCAGGCTCGGGCCGCATCTATGTAGCGTGCGAATCGGGCGCCATGCGCCGTATTCGTCGTCATCTGCTCACCGAGCGTTCGCTCAGCCGTGACCACGTCGTGACCCGTGGATACTGGAAACTGGGTGCCACGGATCATCCGGATGGAGACTACGGGCAGGATGTTTGACCAACGAGGCAGCGCCATGAAGAATTCCGTCGTACTCGGCTTTCTCTTGCTTGGCGCGTCGTCATTTTCCGCCCCAGTAGCCTTTGCACAGGGCACTACGCGGAGCATCCCACTGCCTGCACCCGCGCCCTCCGCCGCTCAGCAAACGCCAAGCGCAGACGCGCAAGCCTGGGTGCAAAAACATCTCGCCGGCTGGCCGCAGAAAACACAGAAGCTCGGCGCGCAGCTCATCACTCAATACGGCCCGCCAACCGAAAGCACCGAGCGACAAATCACGTGGTACGCCAACGGGCCCTGGAAGCGCACCACGCTCTACAAAGAAGAAACGCAGCACAATTTCGCCAGCCCTCACAACGACATTCTCGAGCAGACCATCAACTACCGCGTGCCGCTCGACAAGCTCGCGAACCTCGGGGAATTCAACGGCAGCGTCGTGCCCAACCGCACACGCGGAGAGCTCAGCTCTACCTCAGACAGCGAAGACACGAACTTCCTCGCACTGAACGTAGCCAATGACATCGTGACGGGCGAGCGCACCGTAGAAGAGGCGCTCACCTACTACGCCCAAATCATTCGCGCGAAAATGATCAAAGAGCCCGAGCCCTACCTGCAAGGGCTGAAGTTCAAGCCAGAGAAGACAGCCGCTGACACCGCGGACCCCGGAGAAGTGGCGCCGCTGATCAAACACATGGCAGGCAACAACGAATAGAAGTTTGTTTCCGACGAAGAGCCCTCAATCGCCGGGCGGCTAAGAGAGAGGGAGGGAGAGGGAGAGCGGATCAAGTTCCGACCCCAGCGCCACAGCGGAGTCGACATCAGAGAGCCCACGACGGCACGTCAAAAAGTAGGATTACTTTTTGTCGAGCCTCCGATGGATCGGTCTAGCGGGCGGTGCCGGCGTGGGGTCTCTGATGGCGGCTTCGCCAGGCAATGCCTCAACCCCCGGAGCCCAATCGCCGGGCGGCTAGGAGCACTGTGTCGCTCTCGCCCTAGCATCGCCACCTTCACCTATCTCTTTCGAGATACCCACCACGCCCCCTCAGAGCCTTGCCCCCACCCCAAAATTATCGATAATCGATCACCCAGAATCAGAGATCCAACGCCGCCATGTGGATCGTCCAGGTGGCCCTCCGTCGCCCCTACACGTTCATCGTGCTGGCCTTGCTGCTGCCGCTCTTCGGCGCGCTGGTCATCTTCGGCACGCCAATGCGCCCCGGTATGCCCACGGACATTTTTCCGGACATCCGCATCCCCGTCATCGCGGTCACCTTCCAGTACGCCGGCATCTCACCCGATGAAATGGCCGGCCGCATCACCGGCCAGATCGAGCGCTACGCCACCACCATCGTGAACGACGTCGAGCACGTCGAATCGCAAACGTATCCCGGCGTCACCGTCGTGAAGCTGTTCTTCCAGCCCGGCGTCGACATCAATCTCGCCATGTCGCAGGTGACGGCGTTCGCACAGAGCAACCTGCGCCAGATGCCCCCCGGCACCACGCCGCCGCTGATCCTGAAATACAACGCCTCGAGCGTGCCGATCCTCCAGCTCGCGTTGTCGAGCGAGAAACTCACCGAAGCGCAGCTGTTCGACTTCGGCAACCAGTTCATCCGGTCGCAGATCGCCACCATCGCCGGTGCCGGCATTCCATACCCCTTTGGCGGCTCCGCGCGCCAGGTGCAAGTGGATCTGCGGCCCGATGCCCTGCGCGCGCACGGCCTCTCCGCCAGCGACGTCAACACTGCCATCGGCAACCAGAACCTGATCCTGCCCGCCGGCACGCAGAAGATCGGCGACACCGAATACAGCGTAAAGCTCAACTCGAGCCCGCTTGCGATCGATGAGCTGAACGACCTGCCAATCAAGAACGACAACGGCGCCGTCGTCTACATCCGCGACATCGCGTTCGTGCACGACGGCCATCCGCCTCAGACCAACATCGTCCGCGTGAACAACCGGCGCGCGGTGCTGATGTCGATTCAGAAGACGGGTTCCGCATCCACGCTAAGCATCGTCAACACCATCAAATCGAGGCTGCCTCAAATCCGCGAGCTGCTGCCGGAGGGCGCGTCCATTGCCGCCACCGGTGACCAGTCCGTGTTCGTCAAGGCGGCCGTGCAGGGGGTGGCGGCGGAAGGGCTCATCGCCGCCGCCCTGACTGCACTGATGATCCTGCTGTTTCTGGGCAGCTGGCGCAGCACGCTGATCATCACTATCTCGATTCCGCTCTCGATCCTGTCTTCGATCATCGCTCTCAACGCGCTCGGCGAAACCATCAACCTGATGACGCTCGGCGGCCTCGCGCTCGCGGTTGGCATTCTCGTGGACGACGCAACGGTCACCATCGAGAACATCAATCGCCATCTCGAAGAAGGGCACGACGTCGAGTCGGCGATCCTGGAAGGCTCGCGGCAGATTCTGGTGCCGGCGCTGGTCTCAACGCTCGCGATCTGCATCGTGTTCGTGCCGATGTTCCTGCTCACCGGCGTGGCGCGATATCTGTTCGTGCCGATGGCCGAAGCCGTCGTGTTTGCGATGCTCACGTCGTACGTTCTGTCGCGAACCCTCATCCCGACGCTTGCGAAGTACTGGCTGCGCACGGCGGAACAGGAAAAGGCCGCTCGCACGAATCCGAATGCCCTGCAGCGATTCCAGCGAAGGTTCGAAGCGCGTTTCGACGCCGCTCGCGATCGCTATCACGCCGGCCTCGGCACGGCCCTCGCCCACGGCCGCACGTTCATCCTGGTGTTCCTGGGCGGCGTGCTGATCTCGATGGTGCTGTATCCGTTCCTGGGTCGCAATTTTTTCCCTGAGGTGGATGCCGGCCAGATCAAACTGCACGTGCGCGCGCCCGCCGGCATTCGCGTCGAGCGGACCGCAGCGCTGGTGGATCACGTCGAAGCCGCCGTTCGCGAAGTAATCCCGCAACACGAGCTGGCGAGCATCGTCGACAACATCGGCCTGCCGGTGTCGGGCATCAACATTACCTACGGCAACTCCGGCACGATCGGTAGCGGCGATGCGGACGTGCTGATCACGCTAACGGCGGATCACTCGCCGACTGCCGACTACATCCGCACCCTGCGCCAGCGCCTGCCCGAACAGTTTCCCGGCATGACATTCGCATTCCTGCCGGCGGACATCGTCAGCCAGATCCTGAATTTCGGCCTGCCCGCGCCGATAGATATCCAGGTCATCGGCCCGAACCCGAAGAATCGCGATGTGGCCAACAACCTGCTCGCCTCGCTCCGGCACGTGCCGGGCCTTGCAGACTTGCGCATCCAGCAGACCTTCAATCAACCCGAGCTGCGCGTATCGACCGACAGAAGCCGCGCCCAGCAACTGGGCGTCAGTCAGAAGGACATCGCCAACAACCTGCTGCTCACGTTGTCGGGAAGCGGCCAGATCTCCCCGACGTTCTGGTTGAACCCGGAGACGGGAGTGCAGTACCCGATCGTCGCGCAGGCCCCTCAGTACCGAATGGCGTCCTTGCAGGACCTGCAGAACATTCCGGTCAACGCGGGAAGCCAGGCGCAGATTCTGGGCGGCCTCGCCAGCATCTCCCGCGGGTTCGGCTCGAGCGTGGTGTCTCACTACGATTCGCAAGCGAGCATCGATATCTTCGGTGCCGTGCAGGACCGCGACCTGGGTGCCGTCGCGAAAGACATCAACAAGATCATCGCGACGCTGAATGGCACGCTGCCGAAAGGCACGCGCATCGTGGTTCGCGGGCAGGTCCAGACGATGACGTCTTCCTACACGGGACTGATCGTCGGCCTGACCGGCGCCATCCTGCTGGTCTACCTGCTCATCGTGATCAACTTCCAGTCCTGGCTGGACCCTTTCATCATCATCACCGCGCTCCCCGCCGCGCTCGCCGGCATCGCCTGGATGTTGCTGGTGACGGGCACCACTCTCAGTGTTCCCGCGCTCACCGGCGCCATCATGTGCATGGGTGTCGCCACGGCGAACAGCATTCTGATGGTGAGCTTCGCCCGCGGGCGCATGGATGAAGGCGCCACCGCCAGGCAGGCCGCGCTCGATGCAGGCTTCAGCAGATTCCGCCCTGTGCTGATGACGGCACTAGCCATGATCATCGGCATGCTGCCGATGGCGCTTGGCCTCGGCGAAGGCGGCGAGCAGAACGCGCCGCTCGGCCGGGCCGTCATCGGTGGGTTGCTGTTCGCCACGGTGGCCACCCTGTTCTTTGTTCCTTCGGTGTTCGCACTTCTGCACGGACGCGACAAGAGCTGCGCCGTGGCAGCGGCTCCTGCCGCACCCTGAGCCCAAACAGTGATCGCACTGAATCGAGATCGTCATGGATAAATCGGAACTGACCCGGGTCTATGGAAACGCCCGAGGGATTGCGCGCGTGAGCGCCGCTGTGGGTGTACTCGCAGTTGCGCTGGTGCTGTGGGGCGTTTTCGCCTCACACCGCGCGGGCGCCAGGCTGAAGGAATCCACTCAAGCGCAGTCGTTGGTCACTGTGGCCACCATCAAGCCGCAATCGCAGTCCGAGGGCTCGCTGCTCTCACTGCCCGGCAACGTGCAGGCCAACTACGACGCACCGATCTATGCGCGCACCAGTGGCTATCTGAAACGCTGGCTCGTGGATATCGGCACGGACGTGAAGGCCGGACAGGTGCTGGCCGAGATCGATGCGCCGGAGCTCGATCAGCAACTGCGCCAGGCGCAGGCGGATCTTGCGAACGCCAAGGCCAACCAGAACATCTCGGGTATCACGGCGGATCGCTGGCGCGGGCTGCGGGATACCGACTCCGTGTCCAAACAGGAAGCCGACGAGAAGATCAGTCTCGCCGCGACCGGCGATGCGCAGCTGCAAGCCGCTCAGGCGAATCTGCAGCGGCTGCGCGAGCTGTCGGGCTTCAAGAGAATCGTGGCGCCCTTCGATGGCGTCGTCACCGCGCGCCACACCGATGTGGGCCAGCTCATCACTGCGGGCAACAGCAGCGGCCCTGAACTGTTTCGAATCGCGGACACGCGCAAGCTCCGTCTCTACGTACGCGTGCCGCAGAACTATGCGGGCCTGATGACGCCGAACCTCGAGGCGGACGTGCAGTTTCCCGACAAGCCGGGCGTCAGTTACAAGGCGAAACTCGAGCGCACCTCGAGCGCTTTGGACGAGTCCTCGCGCACGTTGCTCGCGCAGCTCATCGTGGACAACTCGAAGAACGAGCTGTTGCCCGGTGGCTATGCCGAAGTGCATTTCAAGTTGCCCGGCGCCGCGGCAGGCAGTTCATACAAGCTGCCGGCGAACGTGCTGCTCTTCCGCGGCGATGGCCTGCTGGTCGCGACGGTGAATGCGCAGAATCGCGTCGTGCTGAAACCCATCACGATCGGGCGCGACTACGGCTCGGAGATCGAAGTGGTCAACGGCGTTTCAGCCAATGACAACGTCATCCTCAGCCCGCCGGATTCACTCACGAACAGCGCTGAGGTTCGGGTGGCGAACCCTGCTGCGAAAGAGGTCGCCAAGCTGTGAGCAGCTCGCTCGCCCGCGCGCTTCGCTTGGCGAGGACCGTTGTCGGGCGGCAACGCAATGGCGTTCTTTCGCTTGCCGTAGCGGTTGCGCTGAGCGCTTGTTCGCTCGCGCCGAAGTATGAGGCGCCTTCTGTGGAGGCCGTGTCCGCTTACAAGGAGGCTGGCGAGTGGAAGCAGGCGCAACCTTCAGACACGCAACCGCGCGGCGCCTGGTGGCAGGCGTTCGGCGACCCCAAGCTGAATGAACTGCAGCTTCAGTTGCGAGATGGCAGTCAGGATCTGCGTGCGGCCGTCGCCCGCTTCGAGCAGGCCCGGGCCGTGGCGCGCCGGGCACGCTCCGATGTGTTCCCGACGGTGAATGCCGGCGTCTCGGCCACGCGCCAGCGTTCCTCGGCAAATGCGCCCGCTTCGGACGGCACCATTGCCACGGGCAATGACTTTCTCGCCTCGGTCGATCTGTCTTGGGAAATCGATTTGTTCGGACGCCTGCGCAACGCTTCGGCCGCTGCCCGCGACCAGGCGCAGGCGAGCAGCGCAGACCTCGCGGCTATCGACCTGGCCCTGCGCGCGGAGTTGGCATCTGACTATTTTTCCCTGCGCGGCGCCGATGCCGAGCTCCGATTGCTCGAGGACACTCTTACCGCGTACGACAGGGCCTACGATCTCACTCACAACCGGTATGAAGGCGGAATCGCCGCAGCGACTGATGTAGATCAAGCCGAGACGCAGCGACAGAACGCCCGAGCACAGCTCGCCTCCGTCCGTCTTCAGCGAGCGCAGTTCGAGCACGCCATGGCCGTGCTGCTCGGGCACGCGCCGGCGAATTTCAGCATCGACATCGCGCCGCTCGTGGGCGAGCCGCCGCCGATCGACTCCGGGCTGCCCTCTACGTTGCTCCAACGGCGCCCCGATGTGGCCAGCGCCGAGCGTGCGGTGGCCGCCGCCAATGCAGAGATCGGCGTTGCGCGGGCGGCGTGGTTTCCCGTGTTCGTGCTGGGAGGCTCCGCTGGCTACCAGAGCACCGCCACGTCCGGCTGGTTCGAAGCGCCGAGCCGTTTCTGGTCGGCGGGGCCCTCCGCACAGGTGCCGCTGCTCGACTTCGGCGCTCGCTCGGCGATCAACCGCCAGGCGCGGGCCGCCTATGACGAGGCGGTCGCAAATTATCGACAATCCGCGCTGACGGCCTATCAGGAGGTCGAAGACAACCTGGCGGCCCTTCGCCACCTGGCTGACGAGGTCGCCGCTGACGAAGCCGCTGCTGCTTCCGCGCAGCGATCGGCATACCATGCAGACAGACGGTATGCCGCTGGAGTGGCCGACTATCTCGAAGTCGCCAGCACGCAAACCGCCGCACTTCAGGCGCAGCGCTCGGCTCTCGAAGCCCGCGTACGCCGGATGAATGCTGCCGTCGGGCTCGTACGCGCGATGGGTGGCGGGTGGACCCAGGATCAGCTCGAAGCGCCGGTCCTGTGATGGGGGCAGTTGGCAAGATCGTGGCCGAGCCGGCACTCAAGCGCACCTGCATGCGGGATCGCATCCGCGACGTGCTC
>JBDTUL010000156.1:0-11578 GCA_040007735.1 Gammaproteobacteria bacterium
CACCCACTGCGGAGTTCACGGTGGACGCCCACACCATCATGAACGCCCAGGTGAGCTACATCCCGGAAGGCAGCAAGTGGAACTTCACGGTGCAGGCGGAGAACCTCACCGACAAGTACTACTACTACAGCATCTTCGCCGGGTCGGGGAGCGCCGTCACGGCTAGCATTGCCAGCCCGCGCATGGTGTTCTTCAGGATGACGCGCGACTTCAATTGAGGACTGTCATGAACAAACTGATCAGTGTTTCGATTCTGATGGCAGGCCTCGGGGCGAGCGTCGCCCACGCGCAGGCGCCGGGGCAGGCGGGGCCGAATCCGGCCTCACTCGCCACGGCGACGGCGCCCGCGGCGGAAACGGACCGCCCGATGGCACCGCCCGCCGTGGCCGCGCCGCCGATCGGCCCGAACGCACCGGCGTTCACGCTCGGCGATGGGCCGCCGCTTCCGGCGCGCCCCTTCAGCATGACGAAGAGCGATCCGGCGCTGGATGAGATCATCTCGCCGAAGGCGAAGCTGGAACTGGTGGACGATCACTTCGGGCTCACCGAAGGGCCCGTCTGGGTGCCCGAAGGCAAGAGCGGCTACATCCTGATCGTCGACATGCTGGCGAACGCCATCTACAAGATCACGCCGGACAACAAGGTGTCGCTGTGGATGTACAAGGCGGGCTACAGCGGGAAAGACCTGCTGCACGCCGGAATCCAGACCCGGCGCGGCCGCGTGAACACACTGCTTATCGGGCCGGAGTGTCTGAGCCGCGACAGCCAGGGCCGGGTTGTCTGGTGTGCGTCCAACGATGGCGCGGTCATGCGTCTGGAGAAAGACGGCACCACGCGCACGATCATTGCCAACAACTATGAAGGCAAGCGCTTCAGCGGTCCCAACGACCTGACCATCAAGGCCAACGATTCCATCTTCTTTACGGATGTGGACACGGGGCTGCGCGACGGCAAGCTGAGCCCGCTCAAGCAGCTGCCGTTCACCGGCATCTTTCTCATCAAGAACGAGAAGGTCACCCTGCTGCTGGATGAGAAGCAACTGGGTGGCGGCCCCAATGGCATCGCGCTTTCACCCGACGGCAAGTGGCTCTATGCCAGCTCCGGCGGCAAGAAGCTGATGCGCTATGAAGTGAAGGATGACGACACGCTCGGCGCCGGTTCGGTGTTCGGCGAGGGCGACGGCATCGGCGATGGCATCAAGGTGGATATCAAGGGACGCGTGTATTCCACCGGCGGTGCGGGCCCCGGGGAGATTCGCATCCAGGCTCCGGACGGCAAACTGCTCGGGATGCTTCACCTGCCGCTGTGGGACACCGAGCCGAAGCGTGAAATCTGCGCGCTGAACATCGCGTTCGGCGATGCCGATGGCAAGACGATGTACATCGCGGCGGGCGAGGCCGTGTTCAAGATCCGGGTGAAGACTGCGGGCCTGCAGCCCGGGCCGCCGGCGAACTAGCCGATTACAGACATCACAGCAATAGAGGCAATCATGGCAAGCATCACTCTCAGAAAATCGATCACGCATGCCGCTGCGGCGGTGGCACTCACTCTCGCGGGCGGCGCATTCGTGCTGCAGACGACGCCGGCGTTCGCCGCTTCTTCGCTCGAGGCTCGTGTCCAGAAGCTCGAAGACGAAACGGCCATTCGCAACATCCTGATCCAGTACGGCCACTACCTCGACACGAAGGATCTGACGTCGTACTCGAACCTGTTCGCGAAGGAAGGCACGTGGACGGGCGGCATCGGCTCGGCGAAAGGCCCGGCTGCCATCAAGGCGATGCTGGAGAAGGCGTTCGCCAACTCACCGGCCTACGACCCGCTGAAGGTTCGCAGCTTCCACATGATGACGAACTTCTACATCCAGGTGGATGGCGACAAGGCCACGTCACGCTCGAAGTGGACGTTCTTCGGCCGCTCGCCGGACGGCAAGCTCGTGCCGAATCTCTCCGGCCACTACGACGACACGCTCATTCGGGAAGGCGGACAGTGGAAGATTCTCAGCCGCACGGCGCCGCATGACATTCCGAACCCGGAAGAGAAGCCTGCCGAAACCAGGTAACGATTTGCGACTCTGGCAGGGACCGTTCGTGGAGCCGGGCGCGTGATACCTCACGCGCCCGGCTAGTGTTCAGCAACTCTGGCGATGAATGAGCGTTGCCGCTCCAAGCCGCCCGGCGATTGAGGGCTTCCTGATCCGGCGGCCGGGCAGTCTAAGGTTCGATCTTCTCCTTCGACAACTCCCTCTCCAATCGCGTCAGAATCTCCTCAATCCTCGTCAGCTCCTGCTCCCCGATGCGGCGCGTAATCTCCGCATAGATCGCCTCGGACTCCGGCGCATGCGCCCGAATCACCCGCAACCCTTCCTTGCTGATCGAGATGAGCCCGAACCTCAGATCGGCCGCCGGCGTGCGGCGTGAAATGAGCCCGCGCGCGAACAGGTCCCGCAGAATTCTCGTGAGGCTCGGCCCGTGCAGGAACGTCTGCCGCGCCAGATCCGTCATCTTGATTTCTTCGACGGAATCCAGCGCCCGCAGTACCCGCCACTGTTGCTCGGTCAGGTTGTGCTTGCGCAGCGACGCCCGAAACGGCCGCATCACCGCTTCGCGCGCTTTCAACAGCGCCATGGGCAACGAGCGGGAAAATGTACGGATGGGCGGGCTTTCCCGCTGCGCCGTGCGCGCGGGGCCGGCGGCGCGAGGAACACCTTTGGAGACTCTTTGCTTCGCCAACGATGTTCCCATGTTCGGCACTCGGTCCTGATTGGACGCACCGCGTTGAATATTACCCGCAAGGGCCTGCTTGCGGCACAAGATTCGGCAGGCATAGAAGGCATACTGTGTCGTGATGAATCCCTTACTCACATTGAAAGTGCATGAGGCATTCCGGGCCGCAATGCTTGCCGGCATGGCCGGCATCGAATGCTCGCTGGACCTCGAGCGTTCGCAGACTTCCGTGGAACTGGATGCAGACTCGTGGTCGTGGCAGGGCCAGCGCTTTCCCTATCTGGCCGTCTGCAAGGACAGAACCATCTACCACTGGGCCGGCGATGCTTTTCAGCCGGTCTCTCGCTTCACCACGGCGCTGATCAAGCTGGTGCCGACTGAATGGGGTCCTCCCACATTCGAGATCGACGGCATCAAGATGTTGCCCACCGCAAAGGTGTCGCCGTATGCGGATGCGGAGCGCAAGGTCGGCCTGATCCAGCCGCGCGGCAAGCGAGTGCTCGATACGTGTGGTGGGCTCGGTTACTTCGCCGCCTGGTGTTTGCGAGGGCAGGCGAGCGAGGTGCTCTCGTTCGAGAAGAACTCCGACGTCATCTGGCTGCGAGGTCTCAATCCCTGGTCGCCGCCTGCGGGCGGGGGTTTGAGTCTCACCATGGGCGACATCGCCGAGCAGATCGCCACGCTCCCCGGCGAGTCAATCGATGCGATTCTGCATGATCCGCCCCGCTTCGGAATTGCAGGCGAGCTGTATTCGCAAGCGTTCTATGAACAGCTTGCGCGTGTGCTCAGGCGCAAGGGCAAGATGTTTCACTACACGGGCACGCCCAACAAGCTCACGACGGGGCGGGATGTGCCCACTGAGGTGGCTACGCGGCTGCAACGCGCCGGGTTTGCCACGGAGCTGTCGGGCGATGGAGTTCTGGCCGTGAAGCAAGCGGGGCGCAAGCCGCCGCGTTGAGGGAGGCACCCGGCCATCGTGCGATGGCCAGCGTGCACGCACCTGCGCTCAGGTGGCTGGGGGCACGAGCTTGCGCGCCGCCTTGCGCTTCTGTTCTTCCTGGTTCTTCTTCTTTTGCGCGTCTTCGCGACGCTTTTTGTCTTGCTTGTAGTTCGGTGGCTTGGCCATGGACTCTCCATTTTCGGGCGCAGGAGTGCACCCGGGGGTTGGAGCTTGAACCATCCGGGGGCGGTTGGCGAGTTCGCGTGCCTTCCGGAACCCCAACGAAGGACCCGGGGCGCCCGATCAGGGCGTCCGGCCGAGCGGGGGCAGTAGCGCTCGGGCAGCCGCGGCGGCGGATTCCACATCCGGATAGGGCGTTACCAGAAGTACGCTTGCGAGGGTCATCACGAGCATCGCGAAGGCTACGGGGAGCACGCTCGTGCCCTCGAGGTTTGGTGCGGCCAGCTGCGTGCCAATGGCTCCCGCCAGCAGAATGGTCAGGACCATGATCGCGGAAGCCCGGCCCATCTGCACGGCAGGCGAAGTCAGCGCGTCGCTAACGGTGGCAGGCCCGCGAATCGCCAGCGTTCCACAGAAATCCACGCCAGAACACTGTCACAACGGCATACGGCAGGCCGGGCACAAATGTGGCACCCAGAAGGTGCCGCGCCAGTCTGTGTACTGAAGGAGCGCGGCGCCGAGGACCGGGCCACCGGCGGGCACGAGCGCTGCCACCATGGCGTTGGTACCAATACCTCTCACGGCATCGGTTTCGGATAACTTGGCTCGCGCAACGCTGGGCGCCACGATGGTGGCGGCGCCGGCGGCAATATCGGCGGTCAATTGTTGTTATCGAGAAAGAAGCTTTCATCTACCGGCTTGTGCGCGAGGATCTCTTCACGCGTGAGCCCCTGCACCTCATGCGGAAACACGAGCCAGTCGTCGGTGGCGCGCATGTAGAAGTCCGGCACGAGAGAGCTGCGATTGCGCGCGGGCTTGTAATACGCGGTGGCGATGCGCATGCGCTCGGGCATGTTGCGGCGGCAACGGCGCTTGAGTTCGTCGACCACGGCTTCGATGCTTCGCCCGGAATCGAACACGTCGTCGATCAACAGCAGCTGGTCTTCAGCGGTGAGCTGCGAGACCAGGTAGTCAACCGCGTGCACGCGCACTGTTTTGGCCTGTTCAGCGGTGCCCGAATAGGAAGAGGTGCGGATCGCAATGTGGTCGCACTGAATGCCGTTGTACTCGAGCACCTCCTGCACCGTAATGCCGATGGGTGCACCGCCGCGCCAAATGGCCACCAGGAACGTAGGCCGAAAGTCGCTGCGCGCGATGCGCAGGCCCAGCTCGAGGGCGTCGCGAAGCAGAGATTCGGCGGAGATGAAAACTTTGTTCATGATGCCTTTAACTATACGAATCGCTTTCCAGCCGCCCGGCGATTGAGGGCTTCTTGAGGCTTTGCAAACCGGAAGCCCTCAATCGCCGGGCGGCTGGAGAACGAGTTGCATCCCTTGTGGGCCTAATCGCTGGGTGCCCTGAAGACAATTTCTATCTCTAATGGGCTATGGTGAACTCAACGATAACGCGAGAAAACCCCATTCTCCCATTCGGGTATCCCCAGACCACGGAAGCCACGCCTCATGGCCATTAAATTGACAGTGAACAGCCAGCCACGCGAACTGGACATCGATCCGCAAATGCCGCTTTTGTGGGCACTTCGCGATCATCTCCAGCTCACCGGCACCAAGTTCGGCTGCGGCATGGCGCTTTGTGGTGCGTGCACCGTGCACATCGACGGCCAGGCCACGCGCTCCTGCATTACTCCGGTGTCGGCAGTGGAAGGCAAGAACGTCACCACTATAGAGGGCCTCGCAACCCCCGCCGGCAAGGCTGTGCAGAGTGCCTGGGTCAATCTCGATGTGCCCCAGTGCGGCTACTGCCAGAGCGGCCAGATCATGACCGCCGCAGGCCTGCTGGCTACGAATTCCAAGCCGAGCGACGACGATATCGACTCCGCCATGTCGGGGAACATCTGCCGCTGCGCCACCTACGTGCGCATTCGCGCCGCCATCCATGAAGCGGCGGAAGCCCTGCCGGCCGCCGCGGCCGATGGCAGCGCTCCCCGGTCCTGACGCATAAGGAATCCCGCATGAATTTCCTTCGCTTGCACGATTTCTCATCTGTTCTGCAGCCTGCCGCGCCCACTGGGCTCACGCGCCGAACCTTCCTCAAGCTCACCACCCTCGCCGGCACCGGTCTCACGCTGGGCTCTGTGCTGCCCGCTTGCAGCGCAGGGTCTGAAGCGCCGAAAACCGCCGCGGTCACTCCGCTCTCAACGCCCTTTGTGCGGGTCGACGCGGACAACACCGTTACCGTCATCTGCAAGCATGTGGAAGCGGGGCAGGGCGTCTGGACAGGCCTTCCGGCAGTGGTTGCCGAGGAGCTCGGTGCTTCCTGGGAGCAGATGCGTGTCGAAAGTGCGCCGGCCCAGGTGCCCCAGTACGGCAATTTCGCCTTCGACCCGAAGGGCGGCATGCAGGGCACGGGCGGCTCCACCGCCATGGCCAACTCGTACGAGCAGCTCCGCCATGCGGGCGCCACGGCTCGGGCCATGCTGGTCGCCGCCGCCGCGCAGGAATGGAGCGCCCCGGCCGGTGAAATCACGGTCAGCGAGGGCGTCGTCTCGCACATGACGTCTGGAAAGAAAGCCACGTTCGGCGAGCTCGCCGGGCGCGCGGGCAAGCTGCCCGTGCCGACGGACGTCAAGCTGAAGGATCCGAGCGAATTCACGATCATCGGTCGCGATCGCCTGCCCCGGCTCGACAGCCGCGCCAAGTCGAGCGGCACCCAGCAGTTCGCCATCGACGTGATGCTGCCGGGAATGATGACGGCGATGATCGCGCGCTCGCCGCTGTTCGGCGGCAAGGTGAAGTCGTTCGATGCCGCCGCAGCGAAAGCCGTGCCAGGCGTTGTGGATGTAGTGGAGGTACCGCACGGCGTGGCGGTGGTTGGCCGCGACACGTGGGCGGCGAAGAAAGGCCGTGAAGCGCTGAAAGTGGTCTGGGATGACGGCGGCGCCGAGAAACGCGGCACCGAACAGATCATGGCGGAATACAAGCATCTCGCACGTTCGAACGACGCGCTCACCGCGCTGAAACGCGGCGATCTGACCGCGGGCCTGAAGGGCGCCGTGAAAACGGTCAGCGGCGATTTCGAATTGCCGTATCTTGCGCATGCGCCCATGGAGCCGCTGACGGCCGTGTGCAAACTCAGCGCGGATGCGTGCGAGATCTGGGCTGGCGCGCAGTTCCAAACGTTCGACCAGATGAACGCAGCGCTGGCCGTGGGGTTAAAACCCGCGCAGGTCACCATTCATACCCTGGCGGCGGGCGGCACGTTTGGCCGGCGCGCCACGTTCGACTCGGACTACATTTCCGAAGTCGCCTCCATCGCGAAGGCGACCGGTGGCAAATATCCCGTGCGTCTCATCTGGACCCGTGAGGATGACATCACCGGCGGCCGCTATCGTCCGCTGAATTTTCATCACGTCACTGCGGGCGTAGGCCGTGATGGCAAGGTGGTGGGTTATCAGCAGCGCGTGGTCGGGCAGTCGATCATGGCGGGCTCACCTTTCGCCGGCATGATGAAAGACGGCGTGGATCCCACGGCTGTCGAAGGCAGCGCGCCCGAGCAATACGACATCGGCGATGCGCACGTCACCTGGAACAACCCGAAGGTCGGTGTGCCCGTGCTCTGGTGGCGTTCGGTTGGCCACTCGCACATGGCCTATTCGAAGGAAGTGATGATCGACGAGCTGGCGCTGGCCGCCGGCAAAGATCCGGTCGCGTTCCGGATGGCGCTGCTCGAAAACCATCCGCGTCACGCGGCGGTATTGAAGCTGGCTGCAGACAAGGCGGGCTGGGACAAGCCGTTCGACAAGGGCTCCGGGAAGGGCAAGCATCGCGGACGCGGTGTGGCCATTCACGAGTCGTTTGGCACGGTCGTCGCGCAGGTGGTGGAGGTCACTGTTACAGGTGACGATTTGCGCGTCGATCGCGTGGTGTGTGCTGTGGATTGCGGAGTGGCGGTAACGCCTGATGTGGTGCGTGCCCAGATGCAGAGTGGCATTGGCTACGGGCTCGCGGCGGCGCTTCATGGAAAGATTTCGCTGACCGATGGGCACGTGGATCAGACGAACTTTCACCAGTATCAGGTCTTGCGGTTGAATGAGATGCCGCGGTTGATTGAAGTGCACATCGTGCCGTCGACTAACCCGCCGTCTGGGGTGGGTGAGCCTGGGACGCCGCCAATTGCGCCGGCTGTGGCGAATGCGGTGCGGGCGGCTACTGGGATTAAATTGCGTAAACTGCCGTTTGATTTGGCGGCAGCGCGGACGGCTAACGTTTAGTTTTATTCTTCAGCCGCCCGGCGATTGAGGGCTTCTTGAAGCTGCGCGAGCAGAAAGAAGCCCTTGCCCGGCGGCTGGGAAGGTTTCCTATTTTCTTGTTTCGCGCCTAGCGAGAAACTACCGGCAACACGAGTGTTGGCGAGTCGTCCTCGGGCCCGGAACCCGAACCCAATAGCGGCGCGGGCCGCGAGCCACTGTCCGTCACACCCAATCCCACCAACGTCCAATCCCGTCCCCGCATTCTCTGCAGGGCTTCCTCAGCTTCAACAGGGGCACCAAAAAAATAACCCTGCCCGAAGTTACACCCCATCTTCTGCAGCGCTTGCGCGACCGCTTGCGTCTCGATCACCTCCGCAATCGCCTTCAACCCCAGGCTCGCAGCGATCTGAACCACGGCCGCCATGATGCCGCTGTTGGCGCTATCCGCACCGATGCGGCTCACGAACGGCCGGTCGATCTTCACGAAGTCGAACGGGAACAGCTCGAGGTGGTTGAGAGAGGAGTAGCCAGTGCCGAAGTCGTCCAGCATCAGCTCGATGCCCATGTCGTGCAGCCGATGAAGCACTTCGCGCGCCTCACCTACGTTGTTGAGAAGCCCGGCTTCCGTGATCTCGAATTTCAGCGAGCTGGCCAGCGCGTTCGTCTGATCCAGCATGTTCGACACGTAGTCGGCCAGGTAGGGGTCGCGCAGGGAGGCCGCAGACAGATTGACGCTGAGGTAGAAAGGAACGCCAGGCTCCAGCCGCTGGCGCCAGTCGCCGGCGAGCTTGCACACGCGGGCAATCACCCAGCGCGTGATAGGCACCATGAGCCCCGCCTCTTCGGCAATCGACAGGAACTTGTCCGGCCGCAGCAACCCCTCGACCGGGTGCTGCCAGCGCAGCAGGGCTTCCGCGCCCACCGCCTGCTTGGTGCGCAGATCGATGATGGGCTGGAACAGCAATCTCAGTTCGTTCCGCTCGAGCGCCAGATGCAGGTCGGCCTCGAGACTGACGAGACTGGCCGCATCGCCGCCCATGCTCGGCGCATAGGCCGCGATTCTCACACTCTCGGCACGCTTTGCGGCCGACACCGCGATGTCCGCCTCACGCAGAAGATCTTCCGCTCGTCGCAGGCCCGAATCCGCGCTTGTCACACCCATTCGCGCGGTGATCGCCACGCGATGCCGACGCAGGACGAACGGCTCCTTGAGGCTTGCTTGCAACGTAGCGGCCACGCCCAGCGCCGCTTCAGGGGTCGGCGCATCGAACAGCAACATCGCAAACTGCTCGCCTTCCCAGCGGGCCAGGATGCACTCCATGCCTGCGGCCGCTGTTTCGAAGCGCTGTGCCGCCTGCACCATGAGCTCATCGCCGGCGGCGTGACCCAGCGTCTCGTTGATGAGTTTGAATCGATCGATGTCGACGACGACTACGGAGATGCCCTGGCGGCGTCGCGCACGCAGCTCGCGCAGGGCGCGATCCAGCTGGTCCATGAAGAATCGACGGTTGGGGAGGCCCGTGAACGCGTCGTGGTACCGCGCGTGATCGAAGCTCTTTTGCAGGCCTTCACGCTCCTCGATTTCGCCCATGAGCTGCTCGCCCAGGGCCACCTGTCTTGCTTGCGATTCCGCCAGCTGCGCCTTCAAGTGGCGCGAGCGGATGATCAGGTCATGCGTGCCGAAGGCGAGCAGCCACGCCACCAGCGCGAGCAGTCCGATTTCGCTGGCCAATCGTGCCGGCGGATACCAGCCATCGCGAGGACGAATCTCCAGCTCCAGCACGCTGCCGCGAATGCCGGTGCTGAACCCGGGCGGGGTGCGAATGACGGCGACGACAGGATCGTCCAGCAGGGACGGGCCCGAATACACGAAGGGCCGCGTGCGGCGAGTTGCCAGATCCTTCTGCGAAAGCGCGAAATCGTAGCCCTGAGGGATGAGGCGGCCGAGTTTTGCGTTGGTCATCAACTGGTCGAGGTCCACATACGCGACCACCCATCCCACTCGCGCGCTGGCGCCGTCCTCACCGTCCACGATCGGCGCGCGCGCCGCGATGATCCACTGGCTGCCATGACGGATTGGCCCCAGGAGGTTGCTCTCCGTGCCGCCGCTTGCGGTGTCCGAGGTGGCCCATTCGCTTGCGATGCCGGGGGCCAGCGTGGGTTCGGCTTTGGACGAGCGCGTGAGCGTACCGTCCCGATTGATGATGAAGGAGCCGCGCGCGGGCAGAGCGGACCCAGCGCTGCCACCGTTGGCGCGCGCGCGCGTGGCGAGTGTGGCCTCGGTGGTGGCGCGCGCGGCAAGCCCCGAGAGCTGCGATTCCACCGATCGGCGCGGCGCCATCACGGCAGATCTCGCGGCGACCCGGGAATCGTCGGCATGACGTTCCAGGCTCAGCATGATCAGCCGCGACCCGGCGAACAGCACCACCACCAGCACGAATACGGTGGGCAGCCAGCCCGAGTATCGTTTTCGCGCTTCAGGGCTCATCGGTTGCGGCCATGGCTCCGCAGAGGCACGGCGCCGTTCACGGTCAATGTCACGCGCTCGGAGCTTCCGAGCTTCAGGTAGTCGCCCAGCACGGTGATCTCGACGCCCGAGAATGTCTTCGCGATGCCGATGAAGCCTTCATGCGCATTGAGCCCCGGCACGCTGAGCCCGGCATCCTGCAGGTTGAGAATGCGCGCGGTCGCCTGGCCCGCGGCGCCGCCAACGATCAGATTCGCCTTCTTGCCGAAGTAGTCGAGGCGCGCTGAGTACAGGCGAACGCCCAGCCCACCGCTGACGGAATGTGAGTAAGCCACGTTCGTGAGCAGTTTGGGACTCCACAGGTACTGCACGCCGAACTTGGGCAGATTGCCGTGAGTCGCATCGACGTCGATCTGCTTGTCTTCGAACTGCAGGGAAAGCTGGTGAGTGACGTTTTGATAGAGTCCCGCCGCGACGATGGAATAGTCGAAGCCGCGACCGGTATCATTGCCACCGCCTTCATGCGCCTCGGCATAGAAGTTCGTACGATGCTCGGCCGATCCGCGCCCGTAAGCCGCGGTTAAACTGGCGAATTGCCAATGGGCGTGGGCCACGGTCTGATAGTCGCCGCCGATGCCCACGATCGTGTTCGGGTTGAAATTGTGCAGCCAGGCTACGGACCCGCCACCACCGCCGTCGGTATCGGTCAGCGTCAATCCGTTGGCAGAGAAGATGAGGCGATCGTTGGATACCCGAGGGGGCTCGTCGGCCGCGCGGGCCGGCCCTGCGAGCCCGGCAAGCCCGGCAAGCCCGGCAAGCAGTGTCACTACAAAAATCGGTTGGGTGGTGTTGGTCCGTGTCATGGCTGTCCTGTCATCGCGCCAATAAAAGTGGAGCGCGTCGCCACCGTGTCCTGTTCGCCGGCTCGGCCTACGGGCAGGAATGCGATGACCTGAATGCGCTCCTCTTCGCCGGGAAGCGCAACCGGCGTCAGGGTCACCTGGAAGACGCGCGGGTGAATCTCCACGAGCATGCGGCGCTTGCCCGAGAGCGGTGCC
>JBDTUL010000157.1:0-11572 GCA_040007735.1 Gammaproteobacteria bacterium
TTCCGCACGTGCGCACCTCGTTCTCGCCCAGCTCAGGCGCGCCGAAACCTCACCTCGAGCGCGCGATAAGCAAGCTTCAGCGGACCCCGCTAAAGGACCTTCGGCAGCTCCTTGAAGAAGGCCTGATTGTCCGCGTCTGGGCCGTAGGTGACGCGGACGTGGTTCGGCATGTCCCATTCCTCGCCCGAGCGCACGAAAATCTTCCGCCGCTCGAGCTCCGCCGCGATCGCCACCGCCTGCGGGCCGAGCTCGACCATGATGAAGTTCGCCGGGCCGCACAACACAGGCAGATTGAGCTTCTTGAAATTCTCGAGGTAGTAAGCGCGCGCCCGATCGTTGAATGCCACCGAACGCTTGATGAAATCCTGATCGTCGAGCGACGCGGCAACTGCGCCGAAGACGGCCATGTTCGTGCTCCCCGGTCCGCAGCCGAACCGTGAGATCTGTTTCATGATGTCCGGGTGACCGACGCCATACCCGGAGCGCAGGCCAGCGAGCGCATACACCTTCGAAAAGGTGCGAGTCACCATCACGTTCGGATAGTGCCCAGCCTTCAACAAATCGACGGCGGTGCGTCCCGACCCCTGGAAATGCACGTAAGCTTCGTCGATGACGAGCAGCACGCTCTTCGGCACGCCCTCGCACAGCGTCTTCAGCTCGTCGTACGTGAAGATCGCGCCAGTCGGATTGTTGGGTGTGCAAGCGAACATCACCCCCGTCTGAGCATCGACCGCGCGCAGCAGGCCCTGCACGTCCTGGGCGTAGTTCTTCTCCTTGACCAGATTGACCCACTTGATCGGGGAGCCATGTTTCACGGCGTCGCTCGTCAGGCCGCGGAACGACTCACGCGTGGAGACGACGTTCTTCCCTTTGCCGAAGACCATCGCCGCGATGCTGAGTACTTCGCCAGAGCCGCAGCCCACGCGAACCCACTCTCTGTCTATGTCGTGATGCTTGCCGATGATCGTGCGGAGGTAGCCGGGGTCGGCGTATCGGAATGAGCGCGGCAGCCCTTCGCACGCGACCTTCACTGCACTCGGCGACGGCCCCATCGAGTTCTCATTCCGATTGAGCAGCACGGCTCCCGCGGGAAATCCCATCGACCAGTCGATGGCCGGCGCCGCCTTGCCACCCGCGGTAGCGGTAGCGGCCGCGGCTCCGTCGAGCTTCATGAGGGCAGGAGCGGCAGCGACGGACAGCGCTGCACCCTTGAGGAACATTCTGCGTGAGTCGATCATGGGAGGCTTCCTTACGTCTGAGTCACGAAATCTTGTAGGTGTCGGCCAGAGAAGCGCCGGCCCTGAGCTTCCTGCGCATATCCGCTTCTCTCGAGCCGTGCGCAGCAGTTGCTTTCGCGACCTCCACTGCCCGTTCGATCGGGATCACGATGACGCCATCGCCGTCGGCTGCGACCAGGTCGCCCGGCCGCACCATCACGCCACCGCAGACCACGGGCTCGTTGGCCGCAACCGGATGAATGAAACCGCCCGGACCGTAAGGGACCGCGGACTTCGCGAACACCGGGAAGCCGATCTCGGCCATGCCGGCAATGTCGCGGCAACCGCTGTCGGTAACGGCGCCGACGAATCCATTGCGCTTGCAAGCCGCGCCGACGATGTCACCCCACAAGCTGTAGATGCCATCGGTGCCGCCCGCGACGACCCACATCGAGCCCGGCTTTCCCTGGTCGATCGGATCGAACACGTACTTGCGGGCGGTTTCGGCCGTCATACGTTCAGTGCCCGCGACCCACTTCGTCGTCACTGCTCGCCCGATCACGGTTCGCTTTCCTGGCAACACGAGAGGGCGGATCGCGAGCGACATCACCTGCTTTTCCGCATCCATCTTCAGGTCGTGCATGGCGTTGACGATCAGGCTGACGCTCGCGCCTTGAAGCGCCGACGCTTCCCCGAGTGATGCGTTCGCGCCTTTCGCCGCGGCCTCGGGCGGCGCCGTAGCGGCGAGAGCGCCGGCAGCTGCGGCGACCGTGCTGGTCGCAATGAACGACCGTCTCGAGATTCCACTATCAGAGTTGCTCATGCTGAGGTCCTTCAACCGCCGCGCAGGCGGAACTGGATACCGAAGGTGCGATGGTGCGGGCGGATGCGAATGCCGCCGAGCCCGAAGTTCTCCTGCGTGCCCGTGTAGTAGTCCTTGTCGAGCAGGTTCTCGGCGAAGGCTACCAGGCTCCAGCGGTCGCCACTGAGGCCGGCACGCAGGTTCCACAGATCGAACGCCGGCACGCGGAACGGGAAATCCTCACGCGGGAAAGGCACCACCTGCCCGGCGCCCGTCACGCCCGTGTTGAACCCCGGCAGATTGAGCGGCTGCTGCAGCGTCGCGACCGCTTCCACGTCCGAAGTGGTTTCGCTTCGATAGGACCACTCGAGCCGCACGAACGCATCGTTCTGCTTGAGCGCTTTGAAGTTGAACTGCCCGACGGCGTTCAGCGTCCACTCGGGCGAGCGCGGCAGCGTGTCGCCGTCGAGATCGAACGCCATCTTGTTGAAGATGAACGGCTCCTCGGGACCGAAGCCGTCGAACTTGGCTTTCAGATAGCCGATGCCCGCGCCGAGGAACAAGTGCTCGCTGGGCAGCGCCTTCACTTCGAATTCGAGCCCGCTCGAGTGCGCGTCGACGTTCAGGATGCGCTGCTCGAGGGTGAACGCGCCGTTCGTGTTCTCGATCTTCAATGTCGGAATCTGCATGTTCTTCCAGTCCATGAAGAACGCGGCGACATTCACCTGGAGGCGGCGCTCGAAAGCATCCATCTTGATACCGGCCTCGTAGTTCAACAGCCGTTCCTTGTCGAACTCGGAAGCGGTGTTGAGCACCACCCCGCCGGGCTTGTAGCCGGCTGAGGCCAGCACGTAGGTGTTGATGTTGGAACGCGGCTTGTATGCGAGCACGAGGCGCGGAGTCACGTCGCTGAAGGTCTTCTTGGCCTGCAGCGCGATGTCGCTGTCATCCGGCAGGTCGCCATTCGACACCTGTTCGAACGTCTTGGTGTCGTACGCGTTGTAGTCCTTGAAAGTTAGATTGTCGTGCGTGTAGCGCAGGCCGCCGGTGAGCGTGACCTTGGGGGTGAGCTTGAACGCGAGGTCCGTGAACATCGCGTAGCTCTTCGCGTGCAGTGTCTTCAGCGCCTTGTTGCCGATCAGCATGCCGGGGAACAGGCAGAGCGAGCACGTCGCGATCGTTCCGTTGGGATTCAGCGTCGCGAACGCAAAACCGTCGGGCCCGATCGGGCTGACGTTGAAATCATGCGACGCGTCCCGTGCGTAGAGACCGCCGGCCGTCCAGTCGATGCGCTCGTTCTGCACGTGCAGGCGCAGCTCCTGGCTGAAGGTGCCGGAAACGCGGCCCGCATAGGTTTCGTACAAACCGACCTGCGTTACGTCCTGGTCGAACGCGCGATGGAACTCGCTGTCGAGGTAGCCCGTGATCGAGCGCACGGACCACCCCTCACCCTCGTAGTTCAGTCGCAGATTGGTCGTCGTGCTCTTGCCGACATTGGTCTCGTAGAAATCCTTGTTGATGTAGCGGGTGTTGTTGGGGAAGAAGCCCTTGCCGCTATCGACCGGGATCGCAGGCCCAATCGGCACGTGCACCCGGTTGCGGAAGTCCGGGATGATGCTGACTTTCTCGAGCCCGTGATTGTTCAGCGGATCGGCCGGCAGCACGTTCGGCGTCGCGCCGAGCGTGTCCACGTCCAGCACCCCGCTGTTCACGTTGGTGTCCGCGCCGTCGTCGGACCGCGTCTGCATCAGCGACAGGTCCGCAGTGATCTTGTCGTTCACGAGCCAGCGGGCGGAGGCGCGGACATTGCTGTGGAAGTACGACGCGTCGTTTCCCGTCGGGCTCAGATTCTTGATGAAGCCAGCGCTCTGTTCCTGCCAGGCAACGCCACGCACGAAGAAGTTGTCCGCGAGCGGCACGTTCGCGACGAGGCTGACGTTCCAGGTGCTGAAGCTGCCATAGCCCGCCGACAATTCGTAGAACGTCTTGTCGTTAGGCAACGCGGTGGTCAGGTTGAGCGCGCCGCCAGTCGCGTTGCGACCGAAATACGTGCCCTGTGGGCCGCGCAGCACTTCTACCGACTGCAGGTCCTGCAATTCCGGGTTACTGACCCGGACGGCGGAATTCGCGACGTTGAACTCATCGAGATAGATGCCGAAGCTGCTGCTCAAGGCGCCGATGTTGGTGAGGGAGCTCGCGAAGTCGCTCACCCCGCGGATGCTGATTCCCACGCTGCGCTCGCCGTTCTCGCCGTCTTCGGTGAAACTGACGTTCGGCGTGAACATGAAGTAGTCCTTCACCTCGGACAGGCCGTTCTGCTGCATCTCCTCCTGCGAGAATGCTGTAATCGAAATCGGTACGTCCTGGATGTTCTGCGTCTGGCGCTGCGCGGTCACCGTCACTTCGGACAAGGTCGGCGCTTCGTTCGGCTGATCCTGAGCAAACACCCCGGATGAGGCAGTGATCGACAGCATCACGGGATAAATCGCATGAGCTTTCATTTGTTGTGACCCCTGGTTTCGAGCGCGGAGAGTCGCTTCACAACAGTTGCAAGGGCAAGGGCAATTTTAGGCGATAAGACCAACGTATTTAGGTGAAAAGACCTAAACGCCGTTCCGAAGACGAAGCACTCGCCGCGGAAGTCAGTCCGACCCGCGCGCAGCGCTTGTTCGCGCTGCGGCGTACCGCCGCCGCGTAGCGAAGTAGACGATGCTGATACCGATCGTCCAGGGCACCCCGACGATGAATGCCAGATCCCAGAAATCCTTGTCGAGCGCCATCGTGACCATCACGGCAACGAGCAGGGCCAGCCCCGCCCACTGCAGATACGGCGCGAACGGCGCGCGCACGCTGAGCTTCTCAAGGCGCTCCGCCGGGTAGCGCTGCCGGAACCTCAGATGAGTCGCGAGGATGATGATCCACGTCAGGACCGCACCAAACAACGAAATTCCCAGCAGATAGTTGTAAGACTTCTCGCTGAAGTACGCGATGAGCGCGGCGATTGCCACACCAACGACGGATACCGCCGTCGCACGCCACGGCGTGTCGCGCGCGCCGAGGTTGCCGAGCGCCGCTGGCGCCTTGCCTGCGCGAGCGAGCGAGAACAACATGCGCGAGCACAGATAGAGATTCGTGTTCATGCTGGAGAGCGCGGCGCTCATGATCACGAAGTTCATCACCGTCGCCGCGCCGAGCATCCCGAAGTTCGCGAACACTTTCACGAACGGGCTCTGCGTCACGATGGTTGCGCCGGACTCGTTCCAGGGCACGATGGCGAGAATGACGCCCAGCGCGAGAAAGTAGAACAGCAACAACCGCACGAGCATCGTCTTCATCGCCTTCGGTAGCGACACGTCGGGGTTTTCGGCCTCGCCCGCCGTGACCGCGATGACCTCGATGCCCATGAACGAGAATATGGCCATCAGCACCGCCATCCAGATGCCGCTGAAGCCGTGCGGGAAAGGCCCGCCCGCCGCCAGGTAGTTGTCGAACCCGGTAGCGGTCGTCCCCACGCCAAAGATATTCGCTAGCCCGAAGAGGATGAACGCAATGATCGCGGTGACCTTGATCGTCGACAGCCAGTACTCGATCGACCCGAAGTTGGCGACGGAGCGGCTATTCACATAAAAGATGCCGGCGCCCGCGATGAGGGCCGACGCCCACACGGGCATCCCCGGCGACCAGAACTGAACATAGTGCCCGATCGCGACCGCCTCGCCGCCGAGCGCGACGACCTGCGCGGCCCAGTAGGTGTAGCGAACGAGAAAGCCGATCCACGGGCTCAAATACAGATCGGCATACGTGCCGAAAGAGCCGGCTGTCGGATGCGCTACGGACATCTCCGACAGGCTGTACATGACGGCGAGCGCAATGAAGCAGGCGATGACGTAGCTCACGAGCACGCCGGGCCCCGCGTAGGCGAGCGCAATGCCGCTGCCCATGAAGAGCCCCGTGCCAATGGCGCCGCCGATACCGATCATCGTGAGCTGCCGCGACGTGAGCGAGCGCTTCAGGCCGCGCTCGCGCGCCAGTATCTCTTCGGAATTCGAATTCATCGGCAGGCCGGACACTCTCTCGCAACTTAATTGTGCGCGCGCCCGCCCTGCTGCGGTATCGTTTGGGGACCAGGGGGCACGAGGCTCGAACTCGCGGGCAACGTGACAGCAATCAAACAAGGTGTAAAGTTGAGATTAGGCTAAAGGCCCTAGCTGGGGCGCATAATGCCGAGCATCGCCCATGACTACGCGTGACACGCAAAAGCTGATACTCGACACGGCTATCGACCTGTTCAACCGGCATGGCACGGCGCAGATTTCCTCCAATCGCATCGCCGACACGTGCGCTCTGAGTCGCGGTCACCTCTACTATCACTTCAAGAGAAAAGAGGAGATCATCAGCGCGATCTACGATCGCATCGTCGCCGAGATCAAGTACAACTGGGGCGACGATCTGCAGAAGCCGACGCTCCAGCACATGCTCGAGATGTTCGATCGGCATCTCGCGCTCATCTGGCAATACCGCTTCTTCTATCGCGAGCTCACCGCGCTCCTCGCCGCAGACGAACACTTGCGCGAACGCTACGGACGGGACCGCCAGGACCGCACGCGCGTCGTGATCGATTTCTTCCAGGCACTGGTCGACCACGACGTGCTGACCGGGCCGCGCGACGCCAGGACGCTGCGCGGCCTGGTGCGCGCGAGCTGGATCATCTGCGACAACTGGATCAACTATCTTTCCGTCGACCGCCCCGCGGTCTATCCCGACTGCGTGCAGGAAGGCTCGCAGGTGGTCATCGATCTCTTCCGCCCATATCTGAGCCCACGCACTCTTTCGATGCTCGACAACCCGGCGCCAGAGCCGGCGCGCGCGCGGAGCCGCAATTAGGGTTACAGACCTATAATGATACGCGCGGCGCTGGTGCGCTCTGCTAGCGTGGCTGCCAGATCAGATCGTTACTTTTCGGGGGGATTTCCGTGCGGACACTCTTCGCCGTCTTGATACTCGCGCTGTCACCGGTTGTCGCCCTGGGGGCCGATGCGCCCATGCTCCCGCCGGAGGGGTTTGCGCTGTGGAACTCCGCGCACCTCAAGGAAGTTGGCGACCGTCTCGAAAAAGAGCTGGGCACCAAGGAGATCGTCTTCGAGACGCTCGGCACCTACAAGGGCCACTCCGTCTACCTCGTGCTCCGCGGCCGAACGGCGCGGCCGGAGTATCACGAGACGGAATCGGACCTCCAGATCGGCCTGCGCGGCAAGGGCACGTTCGTGATCGGCGGCGAGCTGGTGAATGCAGAGAAGCTGCCGCGCAAGCAGCAGCGCGGCGACGGCATAAAGGGCGGCGCGCGCATTCCGCTCGGACCTGGCGATATCATTCACGTGCCGGTCGGCGTTCCGCACGTGATGGAAATTGCGCCGAACGAGTCGTACATGTACATCCTGATCAAGCTAGATGAAGAGCCGCGCCTGCCTGCGAAGTGACGCAGACGCGTGATGATCCCAAGGAAGCAAGCGATGAGCGACGAGAAAGATGAATCCGAGCCACGGATAGCGCGTTTCAAGCCGTATTACTTCAAGCCCGTCGCCGGCAAGACGTATTTCTGGTGCAAGTGTGGGCGCAGCGCGGCGCAGCCCTTCTGCGATGGCTCGCACAAGGGCACGGGGTTCGAGCCGGTTCGGTACGTGGCTGCCGAGAGCGACAAGGAAGTGCTGCTGTGTGGCTGCAAGCACACTCGTTCGGCTCCGTTCTGCGATGGCTCGCACAACAACCTGCGCGCCACCTACGACCTCGACGATCCGCAGAGCGAGGTGAATCGCGGCAAGGTTCAGGTCACGCATCATCGTGAGGGCCGCTTCGAACTGAACGGCGACTGCTACGTCGGCCGCATCGGCAAACTCCCTGAGCATGCCGTCGGCAATATCGTGTGGAGCCCGGTAGTGACGCACGCCACGGGCGCGGAACATCAATCGCTGTTCTTCATGACGGTCAGCCCCGGGGCTTCGCCCGTGGTTTCGTTCGACGGCGCAGAGGCGATCCTGTTCATCCGCACGGGCGTCGGTGAGATCACGATCTCTGGCCGCACCTTTGCGCTCCAGCCGCGCGACGGTGTGTACGTGCGGCAAGGCGAGAATTTCAGCATCCATAACACCGGTGGCAGCGATGTCATGACGGTCTACGTGTCCGTCTGTCCGCAAGCGACGGCGCCTATCTTCGATCGCCCGATGCGCCAGGATTTCGACGCGACCCAGCCGCAGCGAGTGGTGCCGGTCGACTCCGAGAAGCATCAGCCGATGGCCGATCGAACGTTCCAGTTACTCGTGAACAAGGACGTGGGCTCGAACGTCGTGACGCAGTTCATCGGCACGATTCCGCGCTCGAAGGCCGCGCAGCATCGCCATCTCTACGAGGAAGCACTGCTCATACTGAGCGGCCGCGGGGTGATCTGGACGGAAGACCTCAAGGCGAACGTGCTGCCGGGCGATGTAGTGTTCTTGCCGAGCAAGCAGATGCATTCGCTCGAATGCACCGATCCGGCCGGCATGGAGATCGTCGGCGTGATCTATCCAGGCGGCAATCCCGACATCAATTTCTAGAAGCGGCGGCTTCCCGAGCGGCGACACATGGCAAAGCGGTATCGAATCGGCATCATCGGCTGCGGCTATATCGGCCGTGCGCTCTACGAGTCCTTTGCGGACTCCGACATCGAAGTCGGCCGCATCCATGATCAGTCGGCCGACAACATCGCGAACCTGCCAGCCGCGCTCGTCACAACCGATTCCGACGCGTTCATCGGCAGCGTTACCGGCCTGGATCTGGTGGTTGAGGTCGCGCATCCCAGCGTCTCCGCAGAACTCGGCGAACGCATCATCAGCAAGACGAACTACATGCCGTGCTCGGTGGTAGCGCTCGCCGATGAAGGACTCCGCGATCGCCTGCTCGCCGCCGCGCGCCGCGCCGGAACGCGGCTGTATATTCCTCACGGCGCGGTGGTCGGCATGGACAGTCTCCTCGAGAACCGCAGCTGGAAGAGTGCGACGATCACGTTCCGCAAGCCGCCGGCGTCGATCGATGCATCGGCTACGGCGCAAGCAGACGAGACGTCGCTCTTCGAAGGCTCCGCACGCGAAATTGCCGGCAAGTTCCCGCGCAGCGTAAACGCGATGGTCGCGTGCGCGCTTGCCACCGTCGGCCTCGATGCGACCACCACCCGCATGGTCGCCGACCGCCGCTTCGGTAACATGCTGCGCGGAGAGTTCGAATTCATTGGCGCGAATGGCTCGCGCCTCACCATCATCAAGGAAGAGCCGGGCGTCGGGGTCTCCGGCGTCGGCATGGTGAATTCCATCAGGGGCAGCGTGCTGCGCGCACTCGGCGTGAGCACGGACAATCCCATCTTCGTGTGAGGTTCGCGCCGTGACATTCTTTACTTCCGACAGCCTGGCCGGTAACAAGACGAGCTACGGCTGCGTGGCCGGCATTCTGTCCCTGCATTCCACCGCGCCCCGCCTGGCGGGCGACCCTGTGAATGCGCAGACGTTCGATTTCCCCGTCTGCCATGCGGTCGTCGATGGCGTCACGATTCGTGATCTCATCCAGCTCGATGGCCGGAACATGGACCGTATCATCGAGGTGGCGAAGGGCCTCGAGGCGCGTGGCGTGCGCTTCATCGCGACGAGCTGCGGCTTGTTCGCGCCCTTCCACACGCAGATCGCCGACCAGCTCGAGGTGCCGTTCCTGAGCTCCTCGTTACAGATCGTTTCCATCCTGCGAAGCTTCATGGCCTGGGGCAAGACGGTCTGCGTCTTCACGGCGCATGCCGGCCTCCTCACCGAGGAGCACTTGCGCAACTCCGGCTTCAGCCTGAAGGATGTGATGATCAAGGGCATGGAAACCTACCCGGAGTTCGCGCGCATCGTCATCGAGGGCGGCAAAGACCTCGACGCGGGCAAATTCCGCGCTGAGGTGCTGGAGGCCGCCGCCGAGGTGGCAGCGACGGGTGCCCCTATCGATGCAGTAGTGCTCGAGTGCCCCAACCTCATTACGTTCCGGGGCGAGATCCAGCGGACCCTCGGCGCGCCGGTATTCGACATCGTCACGCTCATCGATTTCTTCGCGTCCGGCTACCGGATCAAGTCGTTCTCGTCGGGTTACGTGTGAGCGCAGCGTGGGCTCGGATTTTAGTGCTTAAGGCCTAGTAATCCCGTTGCCGCTCGCCAGACCGTGATCTATATGTAATTGAATACAAAGGGTGGAGAAAAAACGCATGACCCTGTCCCGCCGTGATTTCCTGACCCGTACGTCCCTCTCGGCCGCGGCAATGCCGACGCTTTTGACGGCTGGCGTCGCGGTAGCCGCCAACGCGGCACCATCCGCTGCGGCCGCCGGTGATTATGACCTCCGGATGGGTTTCCCCGCGGATGCGATCCGCATGGGATTCAACGAAAACCCACTCGGCCCCTCGCCGAAGGCGATCGAAGGCGCCATCGCCGGTTCGCGCAACGCAAATCGCTATGCGTTGGGCGGTTTCCTGCGTCCGTTCCTCGCCAAGCATCACGGCATCGACCCTGAGTGGGTGCTGCCGGGCAACGGCTCCACCGAAGTGCTGACGAACACGCCGATCGCGTTCATGCGTGGCGGCGGCAACGTCGTGACGCCGCTCGAGACCTGGGACGGCATGATCTCCATCGCGGACGCCATGGGTGTCACGGTCAAGCGCGTTGCGCTGCTCAAGGATCAAGGCTACATCTACGACGTGCCGGGGCTGCTTGGCGCCATCGACAACGACACGCGTCTGGCGATGGTGATCAGCCCCAACAATCCCACGGGCACGACCATGGGATATGACGATCTCAAGAAAATCGCGGACGCGCTGCCGAAGAAGGGCATCCTCGTCTGCGATCACGCATATCAGGACTACGCAGGCGACGGCAAGACCGGCCTCGACCTGCTGAAGGAAGGCTACAAGAACGTGCTAGTCACGCGTACGTTCTCGAAGGCGCACGCGCTCGCGGGCTTGCGTTGCGGCTACGGAATGGCGCATCCGGACATCCTCAAGGCGATTGCGAATTTCGGTTGCGGCGCCGGCAGCACGAACATGGCCGCATTTGGCGCGGTCGAAGGCTCGCTCTCCGATCCTGCCCACCTCGAGCGCTCAAAGGTGTTCGTCGCGAAGACTCGCGCGTATTACAACGATCAAGTGAAGAAGCTCGGCCTGGAAATGGTCGCGGGCCTGTCGCCGTTCGTGCTGATCAGGCCGGGGGATCGCGGCGTCAAGGCGGTGCAGATGGAGCTGCGCAAGCGGAAGATTTTTATCACCGACGGTGCGGGCTGGAAGCTGCCGCAGTTCATGCGCGTGTCCTTCGGAACCGAAGCGCAGAACCAGAGGTTCTTCAGCGAGCTCACCTCGATCCTGCAAGCGACAAAGCTCACCGACTCGTAAGCACACTCGCAAGTCGAAGGCGCGATCCCCCTCGCGCCGGTCGCGTAGAAAGTCCGCATGCCGAGAGGTGTGCGGACTTTCTCTTTCTGGTTGCTCATCTCGTTGCGAGAAGGCCAC
>JBDTUL010000158.1:0-11534 GCA_040007735.1 Gammaproteobacteria bacterium
GGTAGATCGCGAAAGCAACGATCACTGCCACTAGCGCCACCGCGAGGATGATCAGGTAGTTGCCGATCTTGAGCACCGCACGTTGAAAGTGGCTGACGGTGTGCGCCTGCTGCACCAGTTGCGCGGTCTTGCCGAAGTACGTGTTCGAACCCGTCGCGTAGACCAGCGCGCCGATTTCCCCCCGACGAACGATAGAGCCGGAAAACACGGCCTCACCGGGCTTTCGGGTGGCTGGCAGGGATTCTCCCGTCAGCGCGGATTGGTCGACCTCTATGGGATCGCCGTCCAGCAGGCGCGCATCCGCCGGCACGATGTCGCCCAGGCGCACGCGTATCACATCGCCCGGAACCAGCTCACGCGCGGGCGGAGTCACCCACTTGCCGTCACGTTTCACCCGGGCCTTGACGGCAAGCCTGGCTTTCAGAGCCGCGATAGCGTTGCCGGCCTCATGCTCTTCCCAGAACCCGACGGTCGCGTTCGCCACGAGCAGAACCAGAATGATGAAAAAGTCGGGCCAGTGTCCAACTACACCCGACAGAACGACCGCCACTTCGATCATCCACGGAATGGGGCCCCAGAAATACGCCAGGAATTTCAGGAGCGCATTGGTCTTCTTCCCTTCGATCTCGTTCGGCCCGTATTGGGTCAGGCGCTTCTGCGCTTCCGCCTGTGTGAGTCCCTCCGCCGAGGACCCTAGTTTCTTCTCCACGTCCGACAGAGGCAGGGATTTCAAGTCTTCCTGCGTGTCGGGCTTCGAATCCGGGCTGGAGGTGGCAGTGCGCGTCGGGTCGGCGTTGGGTGTCATGGCGGTCACTTGCAGGCGGTGCGTGGTGGGGGGCCCTTTATCAAACGGTGGCGTTCGGCGGATCGGCCAGCCCTTCGGACGGCAGGAACTCGGGCATGTCGAGACGGGCCACTCCGATCCGGTTGTCCGCCATTCCGTAATAGACATCGAATCGATCCGGCAAGCCGAGATCCTCGCGCCGATCGATGCCGGTGGGGAATACGACGTTGGCGACGGTCCCGCGGCGTTCCTGCGGGAGCGTCGGTACCAATACCGGCTCGACCGACCGATAACGGATGACGCGCGGATGCGCTCTCGCCAGCACCATTACACCTGCGGCGTAGCTGAGCGCGTGGCCCTTGGCGCTACCTCCCGCCACTTCGCTGACGCCGTGATAGACGGGCAGCCAGCCGTGGCGAGACATCACCGGAGGCGTTCCGGCACCAATTTTGAGACGCTCCCAGGAAGCTGCGGGACTCGCGAGGCGGTGATGCGCGCCAAAGGTCCCGAGCTGAAACGGCTCACCGTTCAACGGGCCCATCGGACAATCGGAAATCCAGATGCTCTCCCGATCCACGTCCACCACACGGGAACCAGGCTGACACGCTGTCTGCTCAGGGCGAGTCCCGCTGAAGAGCGGGCGGTGGAGCATGGCCAACGCGGGTTTGCCGTCTGGCTCGGCAATGGCGCGCGGGAAGACGCTGGCATCCTTGTCGTCCACATTGTCGAAAACGACGGCGCCGGACGGAAGGAAACCGGCAAGCTCGAGACGCTGCCAGTGGAACAGGTCCTCCGAGAGTGCGACTGCGATGCGCGGGCCGTCGGGTGAAAGCGCCGTGTAAGTCATCACGTAACGCCGGAGCGGCTCGACGAACGTGATTCGCGGGTCTTCGCAGCCGCCGCCGCCGGCGCACAACTCATAGTCAGCCTCGGGCTCGAGGGCGATGCCGAGTCGTTCGGCACCGACCGGGTCGCCGGCCGCATTGAATCGAACCCGCGCGATGCCGATCCGGGAATAGTTGCCTCGTGCAACCAGCCGCGGGAAAAGATAGAGCTGGCCATCCGGCCCACGAGCAGCCGCGGGATTTAGAATGCCCTCCGCCTCCAGGGGGTTGTCGGCCTCGGGTTCCATCAGCTGACCCAGGCGTTGCAGTCGGAGGGACGTCATCACTTTTGCTTCGGGTCACGCGTTGCACCGGGACCGCAATCCAGACAGGCGATGATTGCTTCGATCAGGCGCTGCGTCTCGAGGGGATCCCTGACGCGGATTGAAAGAGCACCGGCCTCCTTGGCGGGATAGTCGTTACCGCCAGGAAACAAGGCATCGCCGATGAAGATCATCTCTTCGATGGCGACGTCGAGTGTGTCGTGAAGCTTGCCGATCCCATAGCCTTTGTCGATGCCGCGCCGGGTGATATCGATGGACGTCATGCCGCCCATGCGCACGGAGAACTCGGAAAGCATCGGCGCGAGAATCGCCGTGATGTGCTTGCGCTTGGCGAAGTCGGCATCCCATTCCTTCTTTTCTTCCAGGGGAGCCTGCTGGCCCAGTGCAGAGAAGGTGATCTGACTTCCCCGGTCTTCGATCTGGGTTCCCCATATCCTCGCGGCTTCGAAACCAGAAAGGGCCAGCGCCTGGTGCAAAGACCCCGTGACCTGCTCCTTCTCGTTCGCCGTGAAATCCTCCGAGTAGAGTTCCTGCCAGGCGCCGTCATAGCGATAAAACTTCGTACCGCACGTGGGCAGCAGCGACAGATTCTTCAGGTGTTCGTCACGGGGAAGGTGGGCCAGCAACTGCGTTTCGAACTGCGGCCAATTTCCTCCGGAGATGACCGCCACCTTGACGATGCCCAGAAGACGGCCGAGCAGTGCCGCCATGGCGGCATCCACGGGGGCTTTGCTGCTCGCGAGAGTTCCGTCCAGGTCGAAAACGATGAGTCGCCTCATGAGGTCGTGCCTTTTTCCGGCAGCGAAATTTCCAGCAAGGTGGCGTCGTGGCGCATCTCGCAGAGACACTCCCCAACTACGGACGGCAGGAGCAGCACATCGCCTCTGGCGAACGGGTAATGATTCCCCTCGTGTTCCAACCATCCATTGCCGGCGATGCAAACCAGCACACGTGCGGTGTCCCGGGCACCGATGCGGAACGGCAGTGCCCCGCGGATTCGCCATAAGCCAAATTCTTCAGCCAGAAAGAGCCGTTCCCGTTTAACAGGCTCCAACGCTTCCACGACTGGCACGACGGAACTCACCGCACCTTGCGGCAAATTCATGCAGGCCATCGCCTGATCGACTTGCAGCGCGCGTCCCCGGCCGGTCTTTGCATCGATGCGATCCCAGTCATACAGACGAAACGTCACGTCGCTGTTTTCCTGAACTTCGAACACGACGACATCGCTGAGGGAATGAACCGTGCCCGCTCGTACGAACACGCCGTCGTCGGTTTGCGGAGTGAAGCTCGCGAGAAGGTCCGCGACAGTTCCGCCTGCGACCGCGCGGCGCAGCTCCTCCGCCGTGGTCGCCGGTCTGAGCCCGGCGTAGACACGACTCTGGGGTCCAGCCTCGAGAACGACCCACGCTTCGGTCTTGCCACGCTCCCCCGCCGGCAGATACTTCGTCTGGTGATCCGACGGATGGACCTGCACGGAGAGGCGTTCACGCACATCAAGGAATTTGAGAAGCAGCGGGAAACGGCTGAAGCGGCCCGCCAGTTTTCCCAACATCTGTTGCGGGAATGCCTCCAGCAGTTGCGCGATGGTTCGGCCTTTGAGAGGTCCGCTTGCAATGACGCTCGGATGCTCATCGCGATCGCTCAGCACCCAGGCTTCACCAACCGGGCCCTCCGGCATCGGCGCCGACAGCAGGCTCGCCAGACGGCGTCCGCCCCAGGGCCGATACTGATAGATCGGTTCGAAGCGCAGCGGATAAAGCGGTAGCGGGTTCATCACGCACGACGGGTCGAAAGGCCACGATGCGTCACGCCGCGAGCTCCTTCGGCATTCCTACGCCGCGTTTCTCGAGAGTTGCGCGACCGGCGTGCCGATTTTCGAGTCGCCCCACTTCCAGTTGCGGATTTCCGGCAAGTCCTGTCCGTGCCGGTCGATGTAGTGTTTGTGCTCGATGAGCTTGTCCTGAACCATCTGCTTCAGGTACGCGCCTCTTGCGCCGAGATGCGGCATGCGATCCACCACATCCTGCACGAGATGAAACCGGTCCAGCTCGTTCTGCACTCTCATATCAAAGGCCGTCGTGATCGTGCCCTCTTCCTTGTAGCCTCTGACGTGCAGGTTGCGGTTGGTGCGGCGATAGGTCAGCCGGTGGACGAGCCACGGATAACCGTGGAAGCCAAAGACGATGTGTTTGTCTTTGGTGAAGAGCGAGTCGTAATCCGCATCGCTGAGGCCGTGCGGATGCTCCGAGCTCGGCTGCAGTCTCATCAGATCCACGACGTTGATCACGCGGATCTTCAGATCCGGCAGGTGCGTGCGCAGAATGGAGACGGCCGCCAGAATCTCCAGAGTGGGCGTGTCGCCGCAACAGGCCATCACGACGTCGGGCTCCGCGCCCTGATCGTTGCTCGCCCATTGCCAGATGCCGAGCCCTTCCGTGCAATGAACAACCGCCGCGTCCATGGTCAACCACTGGGGCAGCGCGTGTTTTCCTGCAACCACGACATTCACGTAGTGGCGACTGCGCAGGCAGTGATCGAAAACCGACAACAGGCAGTTGGCATCGGGCGGCAAGTACACGCGCACGATATCGGCCTTCTTGTTGATGACGTGATCGAGGAAGCCGGGGTCCTGGTGCGTGAAGCCGTTGTGATCCTGCTGCCAGACATGGGACGCGAGCAGGTAGTTCAGCGAGGCGATCTTGCGACGCCAGGGCAATTCCAGCGTGACCTTCAGCCATTTCGCATGCTGACTGAACATCGAGTCGACGATGCGAATGAACGCTTCATAGCTGTTGAAGAGCCCGTGGCGCCCGGTGAGCAGATACCCCTCGAGCCACCCCTCGCATTGGTGCTCGCTCAGCATCGAATCGAGCACCTGGCCGGCAGGTGCGAGGAACTCATCGTGCTCGGCCGTGCGCGCGTCCCACTGACGGTGAGTGGTTTCAAAGACCGCACCCAGCAGATTCGACAGCGTCTCATCGGGACCGAAGATGCGGAAGTTGCGTTGCTCCTGATTGAGCGCGGCGACGTCGCGCAGAAATTTGCCCAACACGAGCGTGTCCTGGCCGTCAACCGCGCCGGGCGCGGGCACATCGACCGCGTAATCGCGGAAGTCCGGCATCCGTAGATCGCGCAACAGAATGCCGCCGTTCGCGTGTGGGTTCGCGCCCATTCTGCGCAGGCCTCCCGGGGCGAGCTCAGCGAGCTCCGGCAGCAGTCGGCCGCAGGCGTCGAACAACTCTTCGGGCTTGTAGCTCTTCATCCAGCGTTCGAGCTGCCCGACATGCTCGGGATGCTCCGCATCCACCAGCAGCGGCACCTGGTGCGATCGAAACGTGCCTTCGACTTGCAGACCGTCGACAACCTTCGGTCCGGTCCAACCCTTGGGCGATCTCAGCACGATCATCGGCCAGCGCGGGCGGGTGGTGTCGCCGTTCCCGCGCGCATTGCGCCGGATCTGCCGGATGTGCTCGATAGCCGTGTCCAGAGTGGCAGCCATGAGCTGATGCATCGACTCCGGTTCATCGCCTTCGACGAAGTAAGGTGTCCAGCCGCAGCCGCGTATGAATTGCTCCAGCTCCTCGTGCTCGACGCGCGCGAGTACGGTGGGGTTACTGATCTTGTAGCCATTGAGATGCAGGATCGGTAGCACGGCTCCGTCGGTGATCGGATCGAGGAATTTCGTGGACTGCCATGCGGTCGCGAGTGGCCCTGTTTCCGCTTCACCATCGCCGACGACGCACGCGACGATCAGATCGGGATTGTCGAACGCGGCCCCGAATGCGTGGCTGAGCGAGTAGCCGAGCTCACCGCCCTCGTGGATCGATCCCGGCGTCGTCGGCGCCACGTGACTGGAAATTCCGCCGGGAAAGGAAAACTGCGTGAACAGCTTCTTCAGGCCCGCTTCGTCCTGGCTGATGTCCGGATAAATCTCGCTGTAGGAGCCTTCGAGATACGTGTTGGCCAGCAGCGCGGGGCCGCCGTGGCCGGGACCTGCGATGTAGAACATGTCGAGGTCAAGCTTCTTGATGACCCGGTTGAGATGAACGTAGATGAAGTTCTGTCCAGGTGTCGTGCCCCAGTGCCCGACGACCAGCGGCTTCACGTGCGCGAGTGTCAGCGGCTCCTTCAACAGCGGATTGTCGTACAGATAGATCTGCCCCACCGCGAGGTAATTCGTGGCACGCCAGTAGGCGTTCATCCGGTGCAACAGTTCTGGCGCGAGCGTGCTGGTGTTCATGGCATGGGTCTCGGTGGCAATGTCTGCGGGGGAGCGGCGACGGATGTCGGCGCATGCGCAACGTCACCCGACGTTGGCGATTGATGTCGCGCCGTGATGAATTGCGAGACCAGCAACACGATGATGTAGATCGCGAAGAAAATCACGTTCGCGCCGGGCCCGGAATGGGCCGGTGGGACAGCACCGACGGGCGCCGGGTCTCGCACGCCTGAGCTCGCCCGGCGCGGCAGCAATGCGATCAAACGAGTCGCCGTCGCGCCTCGGTCCGTTTCGACCAACGACTCCGCAGGCAATGCGCGGAGCAATGAGGCCAACTGCAACGCCGCGGCATCCGCCGGCAGGCGAGCCAGAGTCGCGGCCTCCTCCCACGGGTCGCGATCGAGCCGCGCCAGGGCTGAGAGGACACTCAGCGGAAGTCCGTTACGATCCTGGCCGAGCGGAGCGAATAGAAAATCGTCGAACAGCACTCCATGGCGAGGCGTCGATGCAGCGAGTGTCATGGTGACCTTTCGAAATTTCGGCGCAACTTCTCCATCGATCGGATAGCAAATCGGGATCGCATCCACCGCGACGGTCATCTATAGGCGAGCTGTGCCTTGCGCTCCCAGCATCGTCGCATCGAGGCAGAGTGTCGGTTCGCTACCGCACCCTTCGGGTCAGGAGAACACGGAAGCGCAGCAGTACTCGCAGTGTCGCCAGCGCGCAAAATTCCAGTGCACGAGGCGTTTCTTAGCGATCATCGGCAGGAGTTCGGTAGCGCACTGAAGCGGCGAGACGATGCGCGTAGCTTTGAGCTCCAGACTCAGCGCACGGTGCACGCCTATGAATCCCGTTACATCTTTCCTCGTCTTCGTCTGCATTGTCGCAGGGGTCGCAGCCGGCTACTGGGTGAATCCCTATCTCGCGCTGGCATTCGCCGGCGCTGCAGTCCTCATCGCGCTGTCGTTGAAAATGGCCAACGTCTGGCAGAAGTTCGTGATCTTGAGGATGGGAAAACTGCAGAGTGTGAAGGGGGCGGGTCTCTTCACCATCATCCCGATCCTCGATACGGTGGTCGCGATCATCGATGAGCGCATCCAGACCACGGCATTCAACGCCGAGCAGGCGCTCACGCGGGACACGGTGCCCGTGAACGTCGACGCCATCATCTTCTGGCACGTGCACGACGCGGAGAAAGCAGCGTTGGCCATCACCAACTACCGTGAAGCCATCGATCGCGTTGCCCAGACCTCTCTGCGCGAGATGATCGGCTCTTCGATGCTGGCGGCACTGCTCTCGGATCGCAAGGAAGCCGACGAGCAGCTGAAAGAGGAGATCGGTCGCAAGACCGCTCCATGGGGCATCTCGGTGAGCTCGGTGGAGATTCGCGACGTCGCCATCCCCGAGGCGCTGCAGGATGCGATGTCACGGCAAGCTCAGGCGGAACGTGAAAAGCAGGCGCGCGTGATTCTCGGATCGGCCGAGGCGGCGATCGCCGGAAAGTTTGTCGAGGCTGCTGACATCTACGCCGGACATCCGGTCGCGCTGCAGCTGCGGGCGATGAACATCATCTACGAGACCACGAAGGAGCGAGGCGCCACGATTCTGATGCCGAGCTCCATGGTGGACAGCCTGAATCCGTCCGTGCCGACGATGGCACTCGCGCTCGCAAGCAAAGACGTGGTCGAGGCCGGACCGAAACGGCTGCCGGTCGCAGCCTGAGTAAGATTTCATTCAAAGCTCGTCGAATGCTCATCGTTCGACGCTGTCGAAGGAGATTGTATGTTACGCACCCTCACCGATCTGACGGACTACGCCATCCGCGCCACCGACGGCGACATCGGCCACGTGAAGGACTTCTACTTCGATGACGAGACGTGGGCTATCCGCTATCTCGTCGTCGACACGGGCGGCTGGCTTGCGAATCGGAAAGTCCTGATCTCACCGATCGCCATCGGTACGGCGAACTGGGCAGACAAGGTGCTGCCGGTCGCGATCACCCGCGAGCAAGTGAGAAACAGTCCGGACATCGACACGGACAAACCGGTCTCGCGTCAGCACGAGATGATGTATCTCGGCTACTACGGCTACCCCTACTACTGGGGCGGCGCAGGGCTCTGGGGCATGGGGCCGTATCCCGGCATGCTCGCCGGCGCAGGCTCCTTGAGATCCGATGCGGAGTTCCGCGCAGCGCGCTCGGCAGAAGATCGCATTCATTCAGACGCGGCAGGCAGCAAGGATAACGACCACCATTTGCGGAGCTGCAAGGCAGTCACCGGCTATCACATCGTGGCTACGGATGGCGACATCGGTCATGTGCAGAGCCTGCTGGTCGACGAGGAGAGCTGGGCCATCCGATACCTGGTGGTGAACACGAGCAACTGGTGGCTCGGTCACGAGGTGCTCATCACGCCGCGATGGATCAAGGATGTGAGCTGGTCGAGCGCCACAGTCACTGTCGACCTGAGTCGCCAGGCGATAAAGGACGCTCCGCCGTACAACTCTGCGACACAGATGGATCGAAAGCTGGAGACGGATATCCATGAGCACTATGGGCGTCCCGGCTATTGGGCGGACGACGCAAAGCGTGCATCCGCAATGTCGCAGCGGTAGTGGGGCGGACTGTAGCAACTCCGCCCGAAGAGGAGAAACAGACCGATCCGGTTTGCGGTATGAGCGTCGCGACGACATCCAGTCGCGCGCTCTACACCTGCCCGATGCATTCGCAGATCCGGCAGGCAGGGCCCGGCTCATGCCCGATCTGTGGCATGACGCTCGAACTCCTGACGCCCCCCGGCACCCAGGATGATTCCGAGCTGCGCACCACACGTCGGCGTTTCTGGATCGCGGCCGCACTCTCCATTCCACTCGTGGCCGCTGCGATGCTGCCGCACATGCTCAATCTGCATTTGTCGAGCGTCGGCGCCTGGATCATGCGTGGCGCAGAGATCGCCCTGTCCGCGCCGGTCGTGGGCTGGGCCGGGCTCGATTACTACCGACGCGGTTGGCTCGGCATTCGTAACCACTCGCCCAACATGTACACGCTGATCAGCCTGGGCGTCATCGTTGCATATCTGTTCAGCCTCACGGCAACGCTCTCGCCGACAAGCTTCCCGCCACAGATGCGGGACGCGCATGGCATGGTGGGCGTGTACTTCGAAGCCGCAGCAGCGATCATCACGCTCGTATTGCTCGGTGAGTGGCTGGAGCTCGCGGCACGCGGGCGCACGAGTGCCGCGATCCGGCAACTCCTGGGCCTGGCGCCAAAAACAGCACGTCGGATCAACAAGGACGGCTCGGAAGACGATGTCGCTCTGGAGACGCTCGTGCGGGGTGATCACGTGCGCGTGCGACCCGGTGAGAAAATCCCGGTCGATGGGCATGTGCTCGAAGGTCGATCGAGCGTCGACGAGTCCATGCTCACGGGCGAACCGTTACCGGTGGACAAGACGCCGGGCAATAACGTGGTCGGTGCCACGCTCAATCAGACGGGCGCGCTCGTCATCGAAGCGGAGCGCGTGGGCGCCGATAGCCTGCTCTCGCAGATTGTCGCCCTCGTCTCTCAGGCACAGCGAACAAAGGCGCCGCTGCAGCGGCTGGCGGACCGAGTGTCGGTCTGGTTTGTGCCCGGGGTCGTATCCATCGCTGTGCTGACATTTGTTGTCTGGTGGTTTATCGGCCCGGAGCCACGGCTTGCGTATGCGGTCGTGAATGCGGTGGCTGTGTTGATCATCGCCTGCCCTTGCGCGCTCGGGCTTGCGACACCGATTTCGATCATGGTCGCGAGCGGCCGCGGTGCACAGATGGGCGTGCTGTTCCGGGACGCACGCGCCATTGAGTCATTGCGTGAGATCGATACGCTCGTCATCGACAAGACAGGCACGCTCACCGAAGGCAAGCCTGCGCTTGATCGAGTCATCGCCCTCGCGCCACGTAGCGAGGCGGACGTGCTCTCACTCGCGGCGGGGCTGGAGCAATCCAGTGAGCATCCCCTTGCGCGGGCGATTGGGGAAGGTGCGAAGGAACGCGGAACGAAGAGCGCGCACCTTTCGGATTTCGAATCGATCACGGGCAAGGGCGTGCGCGGCCGGGAATCCGGGCGCTCAATTGCGCTCGGAAACCTTGCGCTGATGACGGACGTGGGTGCCTCGGTGGAGCCGATTCAAACCGTTGTGGATCAGCTGCGGCATGCCGGCCGCACAGTCATGTTTCTCGCGATCGACGGCGTTCTGGCAGGCGCCATTGCGGTGGGCGATCACATCAAGGCCAGCACACCCGGCGCGCTCGAGGCGCTGATGGCCGACGGACTTCGAATCGTGATGCTGACGGGCGACGCGCGAATGACCGCGGAATCTGTCGGCAAGCAACTCCATATCGACGAAGTCATCGCCGAAGTGCAGCCTGCCGACAAAGCCGAGGTCGTTGCACGTCTGCAGCGCGAGGGACGCCGCGTGGCGATGGCCGGTGATGGCATCAACGATGCACCCGCACTGGCACGCGCCGAGGTTGGCATTGCCATGGGTACCGGCACAGATATCGCCATGGAGAGCGCACAGGTTACGCTGGTGAAGGGCGATCTCAATGGCATCGTCCGCGCCCGGCACTTGAGCCGCGCAACGGTACGCAACATCTGGCAGAACCTCGCGTTCGCGTTCGGCTACAACGCGCTGGGTATTCCGATCGCCGCAGGAGTGCTGTATCCGATCAGCGGCCTGCTGCTGAGCCCGATGATCGCAGCGCTCGCGATGAGTTTCTCCTCTGTCTCCGTTATCACAAACGCCCTTCGCCTTCGGCACGTGCGGGTTTAATCGGAGACCTCTCGTCGGAAGTACCCTTAGATCAGACTGCTGGCGGCCCTTCGTCGGGATAGGTCGTCTGCGCGGTCGCGCACCGAGCGCAATTTCGGGTGTCGGATACGTCACCCCCCCTAAAAAGCGTGTGAGGATGCGCAAGTCATCGAGTGCAGCGCTCCTCGATCGAGGCTCACGGCCTGCGCGCCTTGCTAGTCGTTATCACACAGCGGATGCGCAGTGGCAGCTCGCGAAATTCTGGGCAGCCAATGCACGGCCTGCAGACGGTCTGTCTCTCTCTTCACCACTGCGTAACACTCGCAGGACAGCTCCTCCAGCCGAGGCCGATCCAGCACGGTAATTTTTCCACGGCTGTAGCCGATCACGCCGAGCTTCTGCAACTTGCCGGCCGCCTCCGTAACGCCTTCCCGGCGGACACCCAGCATGTTGGCGATGAGCTCCTGTGTCATCACGAGCTCGTTGGAAGCGAGCCGATCGAGCGAGAGCAGCAGCCACCGGCACAACTGCTGATCCACTGAATGGTGTCGATTGCAGACAGCGGTCTGCGCC
>JBDTUL010000159.1:0-11506 GCA_040007735.1 Gammaproteobacteria bacterium
CGGTCGCCGATGATCAGCTCGCGCTGGCCGCGGCCGATGGGCACCATCGAGTCGACGGCCTTGTAGCCGGTCTGCACCGGCTGGCTGACGCTCTTGCGATAGATAACGCCCGGAGCAACGCGCTCGATCGGAGCGGTGCGCGTGGAGCCCAGGGCACCCTTGCCATCGATGGGCTGACCGAGCGCGTCGACCACGCGGCCGAGCAGCTCCGGACCGACGGGCACTTCGAGAATGCGATTCGTCGTCTTGACGGTGTCGCCTTCACGCAGGTGCTTGTAGTCACCCAGGATGACCGCGCCAACTGAATCCTGCTCGAGGTTCAGTGCGAGACCGAAGGTGTTGCCCGGGAACTCGAGCATTTCGCCGTACTTCGCATCGGCGAGGCCGTGGATACGCACGATGCCGTCGGTGACCGACACGATGGTGCCGACATTGCGGGCTTCAGTGACCGATTTGAAATTCTCGATCCGCTGCTTGATCAGATCGCTGATCTCGGTTGCCTTGATGGCCATTAAAAGAATCCTCGTAGCGTTTCGTTCACGGCGACAGCGGCGTTACGCCGTCAACTCGTATGCAATTCGGTCCAGGCGCGACAGAAGCGAGCCATCGATCACCAGATCGCCGGCTCGCAGCACCGCGCCGCCGATGAGCTTCGGATCGGTCTCACAATGCAGCCGCACTTCCCGCTTGAGCCTGCGCGTCAGCGCCTGGCTCAGCGTGCCGCGCTGTTGCTCGTCCAGCGGAGCGGCGGACGTGACGGTAACGTCGACGACACCCTCTTCCTTGTCCTTCAGCTCATCGAAGTGCCGCGAGATTTCCGGCAGGTACGCGAGGCGTTTGTTTTCCGCCAGCGTCTGCACGAAGTTGCGGCCGTGGTCCTGCAACCCCGGACCTGCGATATCGATGACGAGTTGCGCCAGCTGCGCGGGCGTCACATGCGGGTTGCCCAACAGGTTCTGCACTCGCGCGTCCTGCACGACGGCGGCGCTAGTGCGCAATGCCGTCGACCATTCGTTGAGGCGCTTCTCCGCCTTCGCGTCGCTGAACGCCGCGCGTGCGTAAGGCCGTGCGATGGTGCGCTTATCCGCCATGACTTCTCACGGCCGGCTGCCGGGATCTTACGGGGATCGAAGCGACCCCGGGCAGATAGCGGCGCGAAGCGCGCCGGAAGAAGGCTGCACGTAATTTCATATCTGTGCGGCCAGCTTGCTGATCAGATCCGCATGCGCTCGCGGATCGATCTCGCGCTCGAGCAGCTTCGAAGCCGCGCTGACGGCGAGCTGCGCCACTTCCTTGCGCAGAGACTCGCGGGCCCGTGTGGCCTCGAGGTCGATCTGCTGCTGAGCCGCGGCGACGAGCCGCTGGCCTTCGGTGGTGGCGGTGCCCTTCGCCTGATCGATGACCTCGGTCGCACGATGCTGGGCGTGGTCGATGATCTGCGTGGCACGCTCGCGCGCTTCGCGAATGATGGCATCCGCGTTGGTGCGCGCCTGCGCAAGCTCCTGCTGGCCCTTCTCGGCCGCGGCGAGCCCCAGTGCGATCTTCTTCGAGCGCTCTTCCATCGGCCCCTGGATCATGGGCCAGACGAATTTCATCGTGAACCAGATGAGCACGACGAACACGAGCATCTGGACGATGAGCGTGAGATTGATATTCACGGTCGTCTCCTACCTAGTCCACGCGGAACGCGTGTTCCGCGATGCCATCTTCAGTGGCCCGCCGCTGTCGCGGCTGCCTGCGCGGCCGTCACGAACGGATTCGCGAAGGTGAAGAACAGGGCGAAGCCGATGCCGATCATGGTGACGGCGTCGAGGAGACCCGCGACGATGAACATCTTCACCTGCAGAGTCGGTGTGAGCTCAGGCTGCCGGGCGGCGCCTTCCAGGAAGCGGCCTCCCAGGATGCCGAAGCCGATGGCGGTGCCGAGCGCCCCCATGCCGAAGATGATGCCGACGGCCAGTACGGTCATGCCGTAGATGTGCGAAAGATCCATTCAACCCTCCTACAAAAAACCAGAAGAAACCAATACCCGGAATCAGTGATGCTCGTGTGCCATCGCGAGATACACGACCGTCAGCATCATGAAAATGAAGGCTTGCAGCGTGATCACGAGGATGTGGAAGATCGCCCACACGAGACCGAGAACCAACTGCGCGAGCACGCCCGCCCAGCCACCAATGGTGACCAGGCTGCCGAAGCCGGCTGACAGCGTCAGCAACGCGATCAACAGGAAAATCATTTCGCCGGCGTAGAGGTTGCCGAACAGCCGCAGCGCCAGTGAGACGGGGCGCGCGATCAGCGTGACCGACTCGAGCAGCAGGTTGACGGGAACCAGGATGCCCTGGACCACCTTGTTGCTGCTGCTGAAGGGCTGCAGGGTGAGCTCCGCGATGAAGCCACCGAACCCCTTGATGCGGATGCTGTAGTAGATGATCAGAATGAAGACGGTGAGCGAGAGACCGAAGGTGGCATTGATGTCGGTGCTCGGCACGACCTTCAGGTGACCCAGGCCCGCCGTGCCCTTCGCAAGCGTCGGCAACAGGTCTACGGGCAGGAGGTCCATGAAATTGAAGAGGAACACCCAGCAGAAGATAGTGAGCGCGAGCGGCGCGATCAGCTTGCTGGTGCCGTGAAAGGTGTCTTTCACCTGGCTGTCGACCCACTCGACCACCAGCTCGACGAAGTTCTGAAAGCCGGTCGGCGCGCTCGCGCTGGACTTGCGGGCCGCGAGATAGAAGCTGCCGCCGAACAACAGGGCGAGCACCACCGAAAAGAAGACGCTGTCCCAGTTGATAACGGTGAAATCGACGATGCCGTGAGGTTCCTTGTTCGACAGGAACGTCAGGTGATGAACGATGTATTCGTTAGCGCTCGGGGCTTGTTCAGCAACGTTTTCTACAGCGGCCATTTCGTTCCAACCCATGCCATCAGGGCCCCGCAGGGCCATCGCGCCGCGCAGGCGGTCCGCTCTTGGGAGGAGAGCCTCCCAGGGGCGGCAACGCATTTGCGAGCGCAACCCAATAAACGAAGAAGGTCGCCATGTAGGCAGCGAACATCGCCAGCGGCGAGACCTTCAGTGTTCGCAAAACCACTACGAACAGCACCACCGTGAGCGCGAGTTTCACCGCTTCCCCCAGGTAGAACCCGCGAACTGCGAGCAGCGCATTGGCGCCGGACGACTTCCTGAACCCCAGGGCCGTCATCGCAAAGCTCGCGAGTGTGCTGATGCCGCCGCCCACCACAGCTGAAAAGGCTGCGAGGCGACCCGCTATCGCGTAACTCAGAAGCGCGACGACTAGTGTCACCACCGCCTGGCCGAGCACGACACTGAAGGCCAGTCGCCGTGCCTGCGCGGAGTCGATTGAGACCACGTTCATCCCGCTCGAGGCATTAAAAAAGCCACTTTCCCCGCCGTCGAATCGGTGCGGGAAGTGGCCTCGCTTTTACTCTGGCCACACAGTCACTTAGGACTGCAGGCGCGAAGCCGCGGGATTATAGAGAGGCGACTCTCGAAATTCCACATCAGACGCTGCCGCGCAGTGGATTTCGCTGCGAAATCGTCTGATGCGCGCCCAGGCCGCACAGAAACTCAGCGGTGGTTCGTTCGCTTGGAGGGGGTGAGGGATGTCAATAAGCATGGATGCTTTTTGACAAGGCCCCGATGGACCGGTCTGACGGCCGGTCCCGAACCCCCTCCAAGTGAACGAGGCGCCGCCGGCACCGCGCGACCGCCTGAGAGTCGGAGCCCTCAAACGCCGGGAGGCTGAAGGTCAAGACCAGCGGCACAGCGCCTACTGAATATGCGCAAGAATCCCATCAAGCTCATCAAGGCTGTTGTAGGTAACAACCACCTTCCCCTTCCCGGAAGAGCCGTGCTGAATCGCCACCTTGGCACCGAGCTTATCCGCCAGGTCCTGCTCCAGCTTCTGCACGTTCGGGTCCGAGGAGCCCCCAACAGGCCCGCCATCAGCCTTACCGCCATCAGAAGAAGGCTGAACCATGCGACGAACCAGGGCCTCGGTATCCCGCACCGACATGCCCTTCTCCGCAACCAGTGCCCCGATTTCGGCCTGCTTGCGCTTGTTGGTCAGCCCGAGCAGCGCGCGGGCATGCCCCATCTCCAACGAGTGCTTGGCCACCAGCTCACACACTTCCGGCGCAGCTTCCAGGAGCCGCAGCAGGTTGCTCACGGCCGCACGCGAACGCCCAATGGCATCCGCACACTGCTGATGCGTGAGCTGGAATTCATTGATGAGCCGGTCGAGCGCGCGCGCTTCTTCCAGCGAGTTGAGGTCTTCCCGCTGAATGTTCTCGATGAGCGCCACGGCAATAGCGGCTTCATCGGGAATGCGGCGAATGATGGCCGTGATTTCATTGAGCCCGGCAAGCTGGGCTGCGCGCCAGCGGCGCTCGCCGGCAATGATTTCGTATCGCTGCGATTCGCCCATGCCTGGCACACCCACCGGCCTGACCACGATCGGCTGCACCACGCCCTGGGCTTTGATGGAGTCGGCGAGCTCCTGCAGCGTTTCCTGCCGCATGTCGACGCGCGGCTGGTATTTACCCCGCTGCAGCAGATCCAGCGGGATCTTGGCCAGTTCATCGCCGGAGGGCGCCGGTGCGGGAGCCGCTCCAGGCGCGTGCGCCAGCGGTGCGGGGCGGGTGCTCTGGCCAAGCAAATCAGCGAGGCCGCGGCCCAGCGTGGGCTTTTTGGGAATCATGGGGCGGGGATCATAGCGAATGAGGCCGCCGCGCGCGGCTACCCATCCGAACCGGTGGGCGCGCTGACCCGCGAGTCGGTTTGCGATTCCACGTCGGACCCGGCATCGGCATTGGCGGCAGCCTGCTCCTCCGCGGGCGGCGAGGCGGACTCCGCCCCGGCCGAGCGAGCCGCCGCGTGGACGGCCTCTTCCTCACGACGAATCATCTCGCCGGCAAGCGCCAGGTACGCAAGCGCCCCGCGCGATTCCTTGTCATGCAGGAGCACCGGCTTGCCGAATGAAGGCGCTTCGGCCAGGCGGATGTTTCGCGGGATCACCGTGCGAAACACCTTCTCGCCGAAATGCATGATGAGCTGCGCACTGACTTCGTTGGCGAGGTTGTTCCGCGGATCGAACATCGTGCGCAGGATGCCTTCGAGCTCGAGCGATGGATTCACCGCGCCGCGAATCTGCTCGACCGTGTTCAGCAGCGCAGAAAGCCCTTCGAGCGCGTAGTACTCACACTGCATCGGCACGAGCACGCTGTCCGCGGCAACGAGACCATTGACGGTGAGCATGTTCAGCGCCGGCGGGCAATCAATGAGAATGACGTCGAACGATTCGCGCACGGGCGCCAGCGCGTTGAGCAGCTTGGTCTCGCGGCCCGTCATCATCGTGAGCAGGCGCACTTCCGCGGCGGTGAGATCCTGGTTGGTCGGCAGCATCGTGAAGCCGGCCGATTCCAGGTAAACCAGCGCGGGCTCGATGGCGGATTCGCCCAGCAGCACTTCGCAGGTGCCGCGCTGAAGCTGCGACTTGTCGATGCCGCAGCCCATGGTCGCATTGCCTTGCGGATCGAGATCGATGAGCAACGTGCGCCGCTTGGTCGCCGCCAGCGACGCGGCAAGATTCACGGCCGTCGTCGTTTTACCGACGCCGCCCTTCTGGTTCGCAACTGCGATGACGCGCTTCATCGCGCCACAGTGTCGCGCATCCCGCAGACACTTGTAACTATTCGTCCGGGCAGACGGCCGGTCAGGTGCCCCGGCCGCTGATCCTGCACACTTTTTTTACGCGACGAGGCGCCGCCGGGCGGAGCCGACGAGGTCCTGCGCCAGCCGGTCCGCGATGGCGTTCGTCGGGCTGTTCTCGCGCCGGGCGCGCTCGAAGATCTCCGTGAGACGCGCCGGGATGCCGTGAATTTCCGCGGCGACTTGGGCTTCATTGCTTCCGCCGAGATATTCCCGCGTGGCGCTGATGATTCCGCCTGCATTGATGACGTAGTCCGGCGCGTACAGAACGCCGGCGGCGTGAAGCTTGGCTCCATCCGCATCTTTCTCTAGCTGGTTGTTGGCGGCGCCCGCGATGATCCTGGCGCTGATGCCCGACAGCGAGCGCTCGTTCAGGATGGCGCCGAGCGCGCACGGCGCGATCACATCCACGTCTTCAGCCAGCACGGTGTCCGCCGCCACGGGACGCGCCTTGAATTCATCGTGCACACGGTCCAGAGCCGCCGCGCGCACATCTGCCGCGCGGAGCTGCACGCCTTCGGACGCGAGCAGCCGGCACAGGTGATAGCCCACTCCGCCCACGCCCTGAACGGCGACGCGCAGGCCGGCCAGATCCGAGCGGCCCATCCGGAATTTCACCGCAGCCTTGATGCCAAGGAAAACCCCGAGCGCGGTCTTCGGTGATGGGTCGCCCCCGAACTCTCCGGGCCGGCGATGCAGCCCGGTGACGAAGCGCGTGCGCTTCGCGACGCTTTCCATGTCTGCAGTCGTCGTGCCCACATCTTCGGCGGTGATGTAGCGACCGCCGACCGAGTCGACGAACCGGCCGAAGGCCTCGAACAGCGCGGGTGTTTTCTGGCGTGAGTCGCCGATGATCACGGCCTTGCCGCCACCGAACGGCAGGCCGGCCATCGCGTTCTTGTAGCTCATGCCGCGCGAGAGACGAAGCGCATCCGTGAGGGCTTCGGCTGCGGTGTCATAGGGCCACATGCGGCAGCCGCCGGCGGCGGGGCCGAGGACAGTGGAATGCACGGCGATGATCGCGCGCAGGCCCGTGGCTTCGTCGTTGCCGAAGACCACCAGCTCGTGGCCATTGAACTCGCGATTGTCGAAGGGGTTCATCCGTGGAAGCGCTCCGCTGCAGGGGTTTCGAGGCTCCGAGCCTACGCCCGCCTCTGCGCACAGCGTGTTACAAAACTTGCATCGCGCAGGCTTCCCGTGAAACATCCTTACCATTGTTGAGCTCCATCACGGGACATCTCATGCACGTCGAGCTGGATCGCGGCGATATCCGGATTCTCGAAGTCCTGCAGCAGCACGGGAATCTGTCGGCGGCCGATGTTGCCGAACGTGTGGACATGACCACCTCCACCTGCTGGCGTCGCATTACCCGGCTGGAAGAACAGGGCGTCATCAAGAGCCGCGTCACGCTGCTCGATCGAGAGAAGCTGGGGCTCAACGTCACCGTGTTCTCTCGCGTGAAGCTCGTCGCGCACGGGCGAGACTCGCTCGGCAAGTTCGAGCAGGCCGTTCGCGAGCACCCCGAAGTGCTCGAGTGCTACACGCTGATGGGCGACACGGATTTCCTGCTGCGAATCGTGGTTCGGGACATCAAGGCCTACGAGGCTTTCTTTCTCGATCACCTGTCGAAGATGCCGGGAGTGGAATCAGTTCACTCTTCCATCGCGCTCTCCACCATCAAGGAAACTACGGCTTTGCCGCTGTCCCGGCGCTGAGCTTTCGCTTCCCGGCTTTTTTTCGGGACATAAGCGCCACTAGTGTGCGCTGACTCTTCTTTCATACATCTCGCGCTGTAGGTATGCGCTACGGCGCCGATGCCGTGCGTCATGGCCGCTATGTATTGAAAGAGGAGTCGACCTTGCGCACGTCACATCGATGGGTTCGCAGTCTGTTGGGTACAGCTGCAGTGTTATGTCTTATGTCTGGATGTGGCGGCGGAAGCACGTCCATCGCACCTCCCGCGGGAGGTTCTCCTCCGGTTGTTCCCGAGACGATTCAGGGTGTCGCGACGCCCAGCTCCGTCTCCGTGGTCACGGCAACCAACGCCGGCTGATCCGCGCGCCCTTTGAATTCCGGAGGTCTCATGCAAGTTTTCAAATCTGGCGCCAGCGCCATCTCGCTCGCCGTTGCGGCGATCGTTTCATCCACGGCCCTCGCCGCGCCCCCCGTCACTTCCCCTTATGCCACCGACCCGCAGTCGAGCCACGTCGAAGACGCCACCTCGAGCGGCATCGGCGAAGTGAACATGATCGCGTGCATCATGGCCGCGATGCGCCCCGATGCGCTCGTCAACAAGGGCGACTACATCGCGCTCGTGGACAAGAACAAGTGCGACGCTGCGAAACGCTCCAGCAGCTCGAATGCCGGCGCGAGCGGCGACGGCGCGCAGGCCGCCTCGTACATCACCGCCATCGTGAATTCCTCACGTGCTTCCAACACTCAGCCGATGGTCACGAAGGCCTGGCTGGGAATCGAAGAAGAAGGCAAGAAGCAGACGATCTTCGTGCACATCGCGGCGACTCAGGCGCCGACGGCGAGCAACGCATACGGCGTGTTCCGCCTCGACTACTGCGGAACTTACGAAGGCATCACGGGCTGCCCGTCGCGCGGCTATCTCGAAGGCACGACGACCGGACTCAACTTCTATCAGCTCGATGACGACGGCCAGCATTCAGAGACCACCGCCATGAAACTCGTGTCGGCCGCCGGCGCGAATGGCAGCGGACGGTTGCAGCATGATGGTGACAACGACAGCAGCGCGTTCGCCTTCGCTTACGACGCAACCTTGTTCCGCCGTTCTGATGACAATGGCGACCAGTGCTTCTCACGCGACGCTGCCGACCCGGATACGGGTCTCTCAGTGTGGCGCTACGGTCTCTATGATGCGCTGACAGGCGCTCGCGTCACGTTGAGCTCCGGCTTCCCGATCGAGTTCACGGCGGCCGGCACCAAGTACAACGGCTACCTCGGTTACTACGGTTTGCAGCTTCCCTTCGAGGCGCAGCAGGCGCTAACGAATGGCAGCACCGTGGACAAGGTGGATTACACGAACGGCAACACCGCCGTGCGAACCAGCTATACCGTGCTGAAGTCGGCCGGCAAGCTGACGAAGTACACGCGCAAGACGCGCACGCTGCAGGCGATGGATCAGATCAAGTTCCAGACGTTCATCGGCAACGATGCGAACAACTTCTTCGCCGGTGCCACACCGAACGTGCAGTACGAACTGTATTGGGATGAGCCCAGCAAGACCTTCCTCGCCACGGGCCGGATGGAATGCAACAACAACGGTTGCCAGCTCTCCGAGCTGGATACGCCGAAGACGATTGCGCTGTCGTACTGGGCCTCGCTCGGCGGCGTGCAGGGATACTCACAGTCGCTCGGCGGCGAGATCTTCATCAGTCTGCAGGGCGTGAGCGATCCGGTTGTGTCGGCGGATGTGCAGGTGGTGTACCGCACGCAGGACCTCGTGTATCCGGCGGATCTGCCGGCTCACCTGTTCTGCGTACAGAACTGCCCGACAGCAGCAAGCCTCGCCGAATATTTCGCGCCGGAATCGCAGGCCGCTTCTCCGTTCGTCGTGACATCGACCAACAACTTCCAGCCGACGCCTGAGAACGCGGTGGTTACCTACTCGGGGAACGTCGCGAGCGCGATGCTCCGGGACGCGACGGACTCTGACGTTACCTTCGAAGGCGCCGAGGCTTATCAGGAACATCAGATGTTCTCGATGGGCGTGAACTCGGGTCGCCTGTTCACGCAGCTTTCGGATGCGGAATGCGGCACCGGCCTGTATTGCGACTGGAAAGTGAACGGCGCCGAGGTGTACTACCAGTGGCAGACGGGTCCTAACTCCTGGAACCAGTTCGCCGCTGTGAAGAACTCGAGCGGTGCGTTCCTGACGTTCGATGCGCCGATGCAGGTGTCGTACAACGTGCCGGTCGGCACGAAGTATGGGCAGTACTCGGGCAAGAGCATCGTGCTCCAGTACAGCGGGTTCGGTGAGCTTTTCGGGCTGCCGGGCAACTGCGTTTCGAGCGTCACGAACCTGACGGTCAACTGCAACGAGCCGGGCGCGCGGTACGTGCCTTCGTTCGTCATTCCGAACGATGCGACCAACGGCACGGTGAGCGATGGCACGAACACGTACCTCGTGAAGTGGCTCGATCGCGAAATTCGTTTCGCGCAGAAGTCGCTGGGCACCTGCACTACGGCTGGCCTCACGGTGCCGGCTAATGTAACGCTGCCGACCGCAGGGGATCTCAAGAACCCGACGGATTCGAGCTCGGATGTGTTCATCGGCGCGCAGCCGGTGGTGACGACGGCGCCGCGCGTGATCCACGGCGATGTGAAGTATTGATGGGATGTGAAGTGTCGACGGGATGATGATTGGCTCGGGCAATTTGCCCGGGCGTTCCCGGGTCAGCGCGTTTCGCTGGCTCGTTGACCGGCCGATTTGCGGCTGGTCGGTTGGTCAGCCGGTTTGGCTGACCCGCTGGGCTCGCAATGAGCTGGCGCCGGGTGGCTGCTTTGGGCAGTGACCCGGCGCCTTTTTTCTTTGTGGGGGGCGTAAGGCCTGAAGTGCGAGGGCGTGGAGGGCTAGCAGCGGTTTTCGACGACGATGCGACCGAGCCCTCAGTCGCCCAGCGGCCGACGAGGCGGCTCGGATCAAAACTGGAATCTCTCTTCAGCCGCCCGGCGATTGAGGGCCTCTTGCGTCTATAGCCGCTCAAGTCGCAAACAATTGCTCACCAATATTCTTGAACGCCTTGAACTCCAGCGCATTACCCGAAGGATCCAAAAGAAACATTGTGGCCTGCTCCCCCGGCAGCCCTTTGAACCTGGTGTAAGGCTCAATCACAAACTTCACGCCCGCCTGCCGAATCCTGTGGGCCAGCGCATGAAACGTCTCCATCTCCAGCACCACGCCGCAGTGGGGCACCGGCACACCGTGCCCATCCACATGGTTGTGATGCGCACCGACCATGCCGTTCTTCCCCAGCGCAGGGTTCAGGTGCACGACGAACTGATGCCCGAACAGGTTGAAGTCCACCCACTGCGGAGCGCTTCGCCCTTCCGCGCAGCCCAACGTGTCCTTGTAGAAACGCCGCGCTTCGTCGATGTCGCGAACCTGCACGGCGATGTGGAAGGGGGTGAGAGTCAATTCAGTGTTCTCCGTTCAAGCTGCGCCGGATCAAGAGCCCTCAATCGCCGGGCGGCGCGGAATACGACCGGCGATGCACTCTCGCCCGAGGGCATGACAACCCCATGCATAGTCGCTTAAGCCGCGAGAATCGTTGGCGCGGTACGCTCTAAGCTTCGATGGGTGCAATCGGTGCACGCTCGATAATAACTACGTGACGTTCAGCGTCGAGGCCGGGAACGGTCAGTGGGTGCGTTTCGATCACGCGCCAGGCTGGCGTCACCGCCGCGATCTCATCATCCGGTCGTTTGCCTTTCATCGCCAGCACTCGCGTCGCCGGCCCGCACAGCGGTTCGACCAGCTTCAGTAACTGAGGGAGCGCCGCGAAAGCGCGCGCCACCACGGTGTCGAAAGGCTTCCCCTTGAATAGCGCCTCCGAACGCGCGTGCACCGCTGTCACGTTCGTCAGCCCCAAAGTGCGCGCGGCATGTGCCACGAACAACACCTTCTTGTTGTTGGAATCAATGAGCGTGAACTTCCGCTCGCTGTTCACCACCGCCAGAGGCAGCCCTGGAAACCCCGCGCCTGTGCCCACATCCGCAACCTTCCCGCCTCGCAATTCCGCATGAACG
>JBDTUL010000160.1:0-11416 GCA_040007735.1 Gammaproteobacteria bacterium
GGCGGAATGCTAGAACGCCCCTCGCACGCCGATCGTGATGTATCTGCCGATCACGTCGTAACCTACCGGAGTGGGAAACACGCCGGCCTGCAAGGACGAGGCGCCGATAATCGGCGGGCGTATGTTCAACAGGTTTTGCGCAGCAAGGAACGGCGTCAACTTGAAGCTGCCGACACTGAGGTCCTTGGAGATCGAGAGGTCGGTGTAGTAGTAGGTCGAAATATCCGGGCGAGAGTCAAAGAACAACCGCGGGTCCGTGACGTGTATGCCCGACTGAATGCGCTCGACAACCTCGACATTGAAATCGTTGTACGCGTAGGCGAGGTTCACATTTGTCCGGATCTTTGAGAATCCGTTGCCTGCATTGCCGGAGGAGGTGGTTCCAGCATTTCCGGCTATCGCGATGCCTGCATATTCGATGTAGGGAATCGACGATTCGAGTTGCGTCCTCAACAGAGGCTGATAGGAAACGAGGGCCCGCACGCTGATTTTCCCGGGGACAGACGCAATAACGCTGGACGCATCGAGATTGTAGTTCGCTTCGACATCGACGCCGTGGGTCCATTGGCGGGAGGCGTTTCCAGGTCCCGACACGATTTGCGTCACAAAGTTAGCCGGGGTGCGGTCACTGAAAGGGAGCCGACGCTGGAGGAGGGAGCAATAGTACGAAGCGCCATTGGAGAGCTCGCATTGCTGTTGTAGAAGCACGTCCGAGCCAGTGACGTTCATGATCGCATTATCTATGTCGACGCTATAGTAATCCACGGCGAGGCTGAGCCGCGGAATGAAGGACGGCTGATATACAAAGCCATAAGTGACAGTGCGAGACACTTCCGGCACCAGATCCCGGTTCGGTCCCGAAGCCAGCGGGCTCAGCGTCGTTTGCCCGGTGTGCAAGTCGGTTACCTGGCCATTGGTTAGAAACTTTGGCCCGAACAGATCCGTCAGCGTGGGCGCGCGAATATCCTGCGATACGGCCCCACGGAACCGGAGGTCATCGTAGACCTGCCAGTTGGCGCCAATTTTCCAGGTCTGGACCGTGCCGCTCGTGGAGTAATCCGTCACGCGACCTGCCAAATTCAGATCGAGCGCCTTGATCATCGGCATGTCGCTGAGCACGGGAACCAGGAAGTCGGCCGCGAATTCCCTGACATTGGCGGATGCGTTCGCCGGCCCTAGCGTTTCAGATATGTACTGCAAACTCTCTGGCGTGCAGTTCGTCTGGTCGAGCCCGGTACAGTCCGCGAATTTCGTAGCGTCGCCGTTCAGCACCGTTTGGCGCATGTTCAGAGACCGATATTCCCCCGTGAGAGCTACGGCTAGCGGTCCTGCCGGCAGGGAGAACGGCGAGCCGGCGACGGAGAGGGTTACGTCGTGGCTCGCGTTCCTCAGCGTGTAGGAAGTGGGGTCGATGATGTAATGGATCGAGCCGAGCGAGGCCGCCGTGGGCCCGAACAAACTCAACGGCTGGCAACCAGGGAAAAGGCCGGCAGATGCCGTAAGCGAAACCGCGCAGACGACCCGGCCCGTCCCCGGATCTCTCACCGCATCAAGGGCGGCGGCCAGCTTCGCGGTGCTGATGTTATTGGGATTGGCTACGCGTTCGCTGCTCTGGTCGTACACATAATCCAGCTTCCACTTGAAGTCGTGGAACAGCTTGCCTTCGAGACCGGCGTTCCAGAAGACGTTTTTGGAGAACGTCTCGGTCTTCCAGGTGGGATAGCCGTCGCCGAACTGGTTGGTTTTCATCATCTGGAGCAACGGCGTGCCCGTGTCCGTCATCGCCTGCTGGATCGAAGCAGGAATGAACGGATTGCCGCTCTTGATGTTCAGGCGCGTGAAAAAGCCCATCATCAGCGGGATGTAATCGATATCGGTGCTGCCGTCGTTGTAGCTGAACTGCAAGTGGCTCTGCACGTCGTCCGAAAGGTCCAGCTCGAAACGAGAGAACACCTGGTCGCTCTTGATCGGGGCCACCAGGTCGAGGCCGTAATTCGTCCCGTAATCCCCGCCCTGTTCGAGCGTCGACACCCCGGTTGGAAGGCCATGAACCAGCGGACTGGGCACGCCGTTGGCCTTGAACACGGTGTCGGTGAACGGTTCCGGCCCTACGATCACGCCGCCGAAGCCGTTGAATGTCGTGCGCCCATCCGGGATCAAGCGGAAGGCATTGTCTGGGGTGAGGCCGGTGCCGGCCGTAATGAAATAGTGGCCTTGTTCGGGTCGATGACTCGGCTCATGGATGCCCTTCGCATTGAAGTGCTCGGCGTTCAACAGGAAATGCGCGCGACCCTCGAGCAGAGCCGTGCCGAATGTCGCTCCGACTTTATGGCTGTCGTTGTCTCCATAGTTTGACGCGCCCGTCTGCACGTTGAACTTGAGACCCGTGAAATCGTGGTCGAGGATGAAGTTGACCACGCCGCTCACGCCATCCGAGCCGTAGACGGCTGAGGCGCCGCCGTTCGTCACGACATCAACCCGCTTCACGAGGCTCTGCGGAACGATGTTTGTGTCGATTGCGCCGTTGGATGAGGTCGGAGGCAGACGCAGACCATCGATCAGGACGAGCGTGCGGCTCGGGCCGAGATAACGAAGATCCAGGTAGTTTCCAACCGGGTTTCCTCTGGCGTCGGCGGCCGTGTTACGCGAAGCCGGGTCCGTCAGGAACTGCGGCGTCGACTTCAGCGCGTCCGCGACGCTAGTCGGCGTGGTGTTAAGCAGTGTATCGGCTGAGAGTTCGGTTACCGGCTTGAGCGTGGTATCGCCGCTGCCGGTGACACGCTGGCTCGAAACGATGACTTGGTCGAGGCCGGACTGCTCCTGTGCGGTTTCCGCGTCGCTCGCATGAGCGACGACCTGCACCAAAGCGCATGTAGCCAGCAACGCCGACCCGTAATTCTTTGCACTAGTCATTTATTGTCCAAGTAGTTGCCCCCCGTCCGGCGACAGTATACTGTATTCAAAGAGATGTAACGTCAAGACAGAGCATTTCCTCACTAAAAAGTAAGCCAATCGCTTCGCTCCTTCACGTCAGAAACCTGAGGGCGTTCCCTCAGCGCAAGCGGCAGGGGAGCTGAGCGTGTCGATGGCCAAGTGCTGATTACGCGGCAATCGGCGTCGGGAAGAGGCTCTAGCGGTCGGATCGCCAAGCGAGCTGATGAAGTCCCGCCGGTGAGTCCCCTATTCTCCGCTGGTTCACATCGGAGTAGTTCGCGAGCAGGTCGTAAGAGGTGCGTGGGGTTGTTCGGACGGAATCACCGCACCACAAGCGTTTGAAAGCCGCGGGCACCGCGGTGGAACAAAAACTCCTCCATGCCGACGCCCACACGATTCGAGCCACGTTGGCCATGTTCAAGAAAAGTAGTGGACGCTGCATCAAAGGAACACGCGTCGTATCCCATTCGGGGACTTTGATACGTCCTATGCACCCGTCACCATGCACCGCTGGGGCATCTCATTCATCTCCTGCTGCCGTCGAACGCGCGATTGATGGCGTTGCAGAGATCGCTGAACGTTGGTAGCTCGCGCTGAAGCTTGCAGAACCACCAGACTGGTTCGCCGTCCACGAGCGCCTCGCTCGCTTCTACTCTCGTTTCCCTGCGACAGCTCAAACGCCGCCCGGGAGGGGGCTCCTCGGGCCGCGCCGCGGACGGCGCCTTGCTAGCTGTTAACTGTGTGCATTGATGGCGTCGATGCACGCCTTGAGCGTCGCGCTCCTTGAGCCCCAGATCGGCAGCTGTTTGCACCAGCGATTAGCCGTCCCGGAAATCTGCATCATCGTCCAGACAGACGTCTGCCTCGACGTAGGAATGCCGAGACCGCTGATGGACTTCTTGCCCACGCGAACCTGGCAGCTCGGTGTGATTCCAATGATCGGTGGATTCGCGAACCCGTGGTGCACAAGTACACGCTGGAGTTGCCGGTACTCATCTTGTGCCGCCAACTCGAGCTCACGACGATTAAGGCGTGTATGTTCTCGATGATGTGTCTGAGTATGTTGACGCCTGGTGGATCGATCCGTTCTTCAACAATGGCTTCCTCTGCCGTGTTGGGCGGAATGAAACGGCGGTGGGTCTTGACCCACTCAATGCGGTGGAGTTGAGGACGCCATCGATGTCAAGGAACAGGATCCGCAAAGCATTTGTTGGCATTGGCGGGTCCAAGGAATGGTATTGCGCCCATCTTCGAACAGTGTCGTTGTATCTATAGGTCTTCGGCGACATCTCGCGTGAATCCGGTCTAACGCGATTTCGTTCGACCCGTCCGCCGACTTCGCGAACGAACTTTCTCCCGCTCTTCCCACGCGCTGACTTCTGAAGTGCCCCAAGGATTCCCGCCGCCCTGGGAGCCGAGGCAGGGCGGGGGAAAAGGGTTCGTCTCGCGCAGCATCCAACGAAAAATCGTTCGTGTGGAACAGCGGAATCTCGTGCGGAGATCCTCGGTGGAATAGTAGACCGCCAACGTATTTTCGTTCACAGGAGCACTGGTCTCGTGACCGGTCGCGAAGGTCTCGATTTCCTGATGAACGACTTGGCCTTTGATTCGGATACGGACACGCGCGGTGTATCCGACCGATCCGACCTTGCGGCGTCTTGCGCGGATGGTGCTCATGGCTTATTTGCGGGAGAAAATCGGGTTTTCGGGGGCACAATCGGTATAGCGACGGCCTTTTGAGGGCACAATGTGCGCACGAGCGGTCAAAATGGTCACGTGAACCGCAGATAAACCGCAGGATTGACAGTGTCGGAAAACGGTAGAAAACCAGGCAAAAATAGCGGTTGGCGCGGGGTGTCTCAGCATGGCCGCATAAGTGTCGCACCAATGATGGAAGGGGGAGATTGATCTGCGATCTCAAGCGCTTAGAGGCGCGCGTGTGCACCTTGTGTGCACTGAGAGTTCATGGCTGATGGAAGGAGGGCGGAACAAGGCGCGCTTGCGGATAACCTTGCGGCACGGAAAAATGTTGCGCTCAACTGCACACGGAGTTCGAAGGCGCCGGTGCATGCGCAAGCTCAGTCCGCCTGCGAGTTCAAAGACATCCGAGCCCGGGTCGCTGTTACTTCCAGAGAGTGGAGAGCGGAGCAGCGTACAACCGCTCGCCGAAAGGCACCACGGTGTCGTGATCGTACAGAACCAGCCCGATCGAGAAGCGCTTGCCGCACGTATCGGCAAGTTTGCGAAGTCCTGCGAAGTCGGACCCGGTGACGGTTGCGGAGGCTTTCACTTCTATCCCGATCACGTGCCCGCGGGAGTCTTCGATGACGAGGTCCACTTCGTTGTCGTAGCGATCGCGGAAATGGAAAAACTCGAGCGGTTCGGCATTCCAGGTTGCGAGCTTGAGAAGCTCGGAGAAAACAAACGTCTCCAGCAAGGCACCGTAGGCCATTCGATCGGCAGTAAGCCGGGCCGGGGAGAGATTCCGGAGGGCGGCCAGCAAGCCGCAATCGAGAAAGTGCAGTTTGGGAGTCTTCACGAGCCTCTTGATCTCGTTCGTATACCAGGGCTGCAAGGTTTTGATCAGAAAAAGCTGAGACAACACGTCCGTGTATCGCTGGATCGTTACGTGACCGATGCCGAGCGGAGCGCCGATACCGGAGTAGTTAATGAGCTGCCCGGCATGCGCAGCGAGAACGCGCAACAGTCGAGGCAGTTGCCTGATGTATTCGAGATGCGCCACGTCACGTGCGTCGCGCTCTATCACGGCACGCACGTAGTCCATGAACCATTTCTGGCGCCGCGCCCAAGTGGGTCGCGCGACTGCCTCGGGGTAGCCCCCTGCGACGACGCGCTCCATCAGCGGCTGTCCCGTCAGGGACTCACCGGCCGTCGGCGGTTTGCCACGCAGGACGCGATCCAGAAAGTCGCACGGCTTTTTACGAATTTCCGCTTGAGACAGCGGCAGGAGATCGGCAATTTCGATCCGTCCCGCCAGCGAATCGGCAACCTGGGGCAGTGTCATGAGGTTGGCCGAACCGGTAAGCAGGAACCTGCCTGGGCGCTTGTCTGTGTCAACGGCGCGTTTTATCGCCAGCAGAAGTTGCGGCGCTCGCTGCACTTCGTCAATGACGGCTCGATCAAGACCCCTTGACGAAGCCAACCGGATCGGCACGGGCGGTTTCGAGAGTGGTCTGGTCGTCCAGCGTCAGGAAGGGCATGCCGGAGTCCGCCAGCTTTTCCGCCAACGTAGTCTTGCCCGACTGGCGTGAGCCCGAAATCAGCACGACACGGGTATCTTTGAGCGCCGCGCGCAGGCGGTTTTCGATGAATCGCGGGTACATGGAAATGGCGGGCTAGGGCTGCGGCAGGTCCAGGGGCAAGAGCGGCCGATTGTAGATCGGGGGGCGGCTAATTGTCATTTGTTGGGCGGCTAATTGATCGTGACTAATCGCTTTACGGAAATTATGCTGCTTAAATGAAGGACTTGGACGAAGGTTTCGTACGAGGAGGCAGCGTGTTCGTGACGTCTTGCGCCCCCGAGCACCGGGAGAGGGCGCAAAGTCCTATATAAGCGACTGAGCCATCTGCGCGATGGTCTTGCAGTTTGATCGGACGTATTGACCTGCCGCGCTCCCACGACCGCGTGGGTCGTCCGACTGGGCGTCTTGCAGCATCCTGCTAGGGCAAAGCGTCGCGCTTGGCGAAGATGAAGGCCCTGATTGAAGCGGACCTGATCGACGCCGTCGGCGATCCGACGCCCGCCAGCCGGCGCGCCATCCGGCTGTGGCATCCTGCGTCGATGGTTACGTTTCGAACCCGCGGACGACGGTGGTGGCTCGGCGGAGCGATCGCCGCGGCGCTGGTCGCAAGCCTGGTCGCGCTGTTGCTGAGACCCATGCTCGAGAACGCGGTGCGTGCGCGGATCGAGTCCGCAGCCGTGCGCCATGGCATGGTTGCCCGAATTGGGCTGGTACACGTCGGCGTCTGGCCGTTGCTGCGACTGGAGGGATTCGATCTCGACCTAGGTCGTGGAGTGCGACTGCATGCCGACATTATCGCAGCCACGTGGCCCGGCCGCCTGCGACTCGCAGTTCACACCGCCAATCTCGTAGGCCCAGCAGGAATCAGGGTCAGCTCGCCGGCCACTGCCTGGGACGTGGCGGGCATTCTCGGCGAGGAGCTGCAGCTCACGCTGGTACAGCCACAGGCCGGCCTGTCAATCCGCAAGCTGGCGGATGCGGTGGGGAGCGCGTGGAACGTCGAGGCACGTGGGCTCGACGTCGGGCGTCTGCTCGACGTACGGCGCGACGCCCTCCCGCTGCTTGATGGTGGTATTGCGGACGGCCGCGTGGATCTTAGGGCCAGCACCGACGAGCTCCGTTTCCAGGTGGATCTGGTCGGGCGCGGCGCGCGCTCGGGAGTGCTGGCAGATAACGCCGCCGACGAACCGCAGCTCGGCGATCCGACGGACGTGACCATGCGATTCGATGGCGTCTGGCGGCGGGCCGAGAACACGATCGAGATCCCCGAGGTCCATGCGACGTTGGCCGGTGCGGCCCTGTCCGGCTCGATCTCGCTGCGCGACCTCGACACCGATCCGATAGTCGATCTCGCACTTGGCGTGCGGCATCTGGAATTCGCGCAACTGCTGGGCACCTACGGGCTCCCGGTGCCCGAAAGCTTGGGACTTTCGCCCGGCGGCGGCCGTGATCTTGGCTCGGCCACGCTCGACTTGCGTGTACGTGGACGCCCGGCGGACCCTGCCTCTCTCTCGGTGAGTCAAAAGATCGACTTCAGGCCGCCACACCCGATGCCGCCGGCGATAGCGCGCCTGCGCTGCGATTTCATCTTCCGTTCCGATGAAGGACCCGGGCCGCACCGCCCCATCGACGTCTCGCTCGCATCCCCCGACTTCATTGCCCTGCGCGACGTTCCGCCGCTGTTCGTGCGCACTCTGCTGCTTGCCGAAGACACAGGCTTCTATGGGCATCGCGGCATCGACCTTCGCGAACTACCCGCCGCGCTGCTCACCAACTGGTCGCGCGGTGGCGCCGCGCGCGGCGCGTCGACGATCACCCAGCAACTGGCCAAGAACCTGTTCCTGTCGCGTGACAAGCAGCTCGGACGCAAGCTGCAGGAACTGGCGATCACGTTCTTGCTCGAGTCGGCTCTCGGGAAGGATCGTATCCTTGAGATCTACCTGAACATCATCGAATGGGGACCGGACCTGCGTGGCCTGCGGTCCGCGGCCCGCAGGTATTTCGGTCGCGAACCCCGGGAACTGACGCCGGCCCAGATGGCCTTCCTGGTCGCGATCATCCCAGGGCCGATCAAGTATCAGAGTTCATTCGCTCGCGGAACTCCAAGGCCTGGGCTGCGTTCGCTAATCGACGGGCTGCTGGCGAAGCTGCGGTCGGTGGATGCGATCGGCGAGGAGGAGTATCAGCGAGCGCTCGGCGAACCCATCGTCGTTGCCGGCGGGAGGGCAGCCCGGATGAATTGAGCGGCCCTTCTTCCGCCTTGCGCGCAGGACGAAGATTCCGCAGGCGAGACCAAAGGCGTGTTGACGTCCGGCTTCGGAACGGTCTCGACACATCCTGCCGCCAACGTTCCACGTGATGCAGATGATGGCAAGTGCTGAGTGTGGAGAAATAACATGTATCTGCGTGGCGACAACTGTGGATGCAGGAACCGATAGCTAGCGGATTCTCCTCAACGACATCGAATTCCTTGATGCGAGTACGCCTGCGCAGCATCGGCTCGTCAGTACTATCGGTGGATGAACACATCTGCCAGACACTCGACTGTGCTGATTATGCTCATATTGGCGGCCGTGGTCTTTGGCGGACGTGCAATGACCGGCCGCGCCACTGATGAAGTGCACTCGAAGCTGATCGATGCCAAGCATGCCGCTCCGAGCGATGCGGCAGCTTTGATCGGGGAGACAGCTCCCACGGAGGGCAGCCGTAACCGCCGTGAGGCGATCCACGATCTCGTCGCCGAAGCGCAGACACTTCTCAGTGACGTCGAGCTCCAATACGTCTTCACCGGAGAAGGGAAGAATCAGGTGCTCCGCGGGCGCCCCGTCGCCTTTGCGCTGTGGAGCGAAACGAGGCAGGAGTGGCTCGTCGCGCACATCGAACTCCCGCGTCCGCCGATCAAGTGGGACCCCAATGGGGGGAAGCGCCTGGCGTTCCGCACTCTCACGCCGGGTATCGACGCGCGGCACGTGAAAGGCACCGGTGCCGAGCGGTTGATGTTCGCCTTCTCCCGGGACGGGGATCCGTTGAAGGTCTACGGACGCAAGTTCCCCGTATTCGACAACACCCTCATCAAGCGCAGGCAGTGGAGCGCCGTCGTCCAGACCGCAAAGCCGATCGTCTATCTGCCCTTCACCGAAGACACCTTCGATCCGGCTTTCGTCAGCAGCGGGAAGGAGTTTCTGATCATCACCGCGCGCCAGGCGATCGAGGAGCTGCGTCTTGCCAAGGTGCCCAGTGCGGCTTTTCGCGGAGAGTTGCTCGCCGATGTCATTCCTCCACAGGTCATCACGACACTTGCGGTCATCGAGCAAACCGATGACAAGGACTATATCCAGAAGCGGGCGCTTGCCTTCGACGAGGTGCTGAGCCAGTACGGGCTGAAGCGCGGGGAGGCCTATCGGTATAGCCTTTCGGACGCAAACGCGTTAGGGCCCATGCAGTTCACCAATCGCAGGGGCAACGGGACGTACGCGTACCTAGTCCGACGCTGCCGCCGAGCAAAGCTCGACCCCGTCTTCGAGAGCGGCGCAACGAATCTGCTGAATGCGATGAAAGCGGCGGCCTGCCTGCTGGATTTCAATCTGGCGTCGATGCGGGCGGATATTCGTCGCGCGTATCGCGCCAACCCGGAAGTGCTGGGCATCTTTCCGGTCGCCGCGTACAACGGCGGATCCCGCAACGTCACGAAGCTCTACCGTGTCTTGACGAGAATGAACGTGACGCTCGACGACTTAAGCCGGCCGGGAGTGCAGCTCACAGGCGCTAAGGTGACTTGTCCATGCGTCTGGAAAGTGGAGGGCGCGGATGCCCGTCCGGTGAGGATCCCGAGATACAACAACGAGAACCGGTGGTACATCGAAAAGTATCAGAGCATCGTGAGCCTGTTTGAGAGTGCCGGTCCGAAGTCGGCGTTCGCGAATGACGACGCATTGGCGCCGTTACTTACCAGCGACGCTGACGAATGACCAGCCTTCGGAAGCCAGCACGAGCTACGATGCCGCAAATCGTCTCTCTACCTGGGGCGGCGCGCCGTTGGCCTACGACGGCAACGGCAATCTCGTCAACAACGGCTCTACGACCTGTGCGAGCCCAGCTCGAAGCCTACTGTTGTTGCCGGTGCCCGTCAGACCGATGAGATCGTTCAGCGGGAAGTGTTTGGGCCTGTGGTGTCGGTGACACGTCGGCGGACCAGCCGGAACGCCTCAACAGCGCGGTCGCACGCATCTCGCAGCGGACCGTGGACTTCTTGCCCTTTGGCATCGACCACCTCGATTAGCTCACGCACGCGCCATTGTTGAAATCGAATTCCGGTTCAGCGTAGTGGCTCGTCCAGTCGAGCGACTCCGACACGTGCACGAGCTGTCCCCACTCCCGGCAGTACGCCACGGCAAGTCGCGGCGCTTCGAGATAGATCGCGTTGTCCAGTGAAGCATTGCCGTTGCGCGTGATGTTGAACGAGCCGGTCCACACCGCACACGGCTTGTAGGGCCACGCCCCGCAATCAACCCTGGGATCCGACTTGGATAGCCGACGGAGAAAAACGAGAAATTTGTGATGCATGCGAGGCATCGCCGAGTTCGGTCCTTTCTCATGTCCGATACACCGCATGCCGAGGCTCTCGTAAGGAACTCCTGTCGCCGTCTCGTCTCCTTTGTCGCGCGCCTCCATCCAGCCTGCTTCCCAATTGACCGGCATCGCGATAGGCGGAATCGCGTCGTAGAGCGCGCGCCGCTCGGTTTTCCAGTTGGCTTGCAATGGGCCGCGGTCCGGACGGAGAAAATCTTCCTTCTGGAGGACGATCGACGTGCGCTTGCGCGCCAGCGCCTGCAGCACTGCGGCGTTGGTGAGCCACGCGACGCATCCCACTACTGCTTCGGCATCGCCAATGTGACGGAGCAGCGGTGTTTCGAGGTCACGGAAATAGACCGACGCTTTCGTACCGGCCGGCAGCTCGACATCGAGCGAGAGGTTCGCCAGCGGCCGGCCCTCGTCCCCAAACGTCTCCATGTTCCGAAAGCGGCGTTTGAGTGTGTTGAGATCCGGGTACTGAGCCATCTTGACCCCATGATAGTTTCATTCGCCCCTGATTACGATGCGGTCGAGACGTCTCGAGCTGTGCATTTTTCAGGTATGTTGGTCCAGTGCTTGACTGGGCCGACAATCGCGAAAAAGATGCGCGGGATGAAGAAGATAGATCGGCGCGTTAGCGTCGCCCC
>JBDTUL010000161.1:0-11397 GCA_040007735.1 Gammaproteobacteria bacterium
CGCGGTTCATTTCAACGAACCCGAAGCCGCGGGGGCGGCCCGTGTCGCGGTCGGTGATGAGGCTCACCGACTCGACCGTACCGTGCTGTGCGAACAGCTCGCGAACTTCATTCTCGTTAGCCGTAAACGGCAGGTTGCCGACATAAAGCTTCGTCATAAAAGAATCAAACTCCTGAAGCGGGCACCGCTCGAGGACGCAAGCGTCGCAATTGACGGCCCCGTAAACGTCACAGCAGGGTTGCCACAGTCGATCGACGATCGAGACGAAGCACACTGCCACCTGGATCGGGAACGATTCGGCTTTTCTAAGTCGGAAGCCGGCGCACAGGGCCAGACAGGCGGCAGGGAAAGGGAAAAGGTCGCGAGCCGGCGCGGGACGATACAGCAAGGTTATGGGGCAGACAAGACAGCGCCGGGACCTGCCGCCGGTCTTTTGTTGCGGAATTCAAACGTCGAGACCGTGAGGCATACAACTACGGACGATATGTTATTACCGCAGTGGGCGGTGTCAGGAGGCCGGGTGCTGCACTTGGGTTGTGGCGCTTTTCACGGCAGTCGGCTCGACGGTGTGCGGCGGGGTTGGAGAGCGGTTCAGGAAGTAGCTCGCGGCCACGATGGCCAGTGCCGTGCCGAGGCCAGCGCCTACTGAGCAGAGTGTTCGGCTGAAGATGAACATGGCGTGTACCCCAGTGAGCTTCTCTCTCATCCGAGCCGCTCGGCGATCGAGGGCTTCCGGATCCCACGAGCCCTCAATCGCCGGGCGGCTGAGAACAAGAATTCATCGTCTGAACGCCCCACAGGGTAGTCTTGCCTCTGTTCCCGAAAAATCGTCCAATCCATAAATCATTGTTCGTCTCCACAAGACAATAGAACCCATTCATGGATCAGCTCGCCAGCATGCGCACGTTCGCGCGCGTTGCCGATCTCAGCTCGTTCACTCGCGCAGCCGATGCGCTGGAGCTCTCGCGCGCCGTGGTCAGCACGCAAGTGGCGGAGCTGGAGCGTCATCTCGGAGTGCGCCTGTTTCACCGGACGACGCGCCGCGTAACGCTTACCGCAGACGGGTCGGAATATCTGGAACGGTGCCTGCGAATTCTTGCGGACGTCGATGCGGCCGACGAAGCCGCAAAACGCACGCGGCTGCGGCCCCAAGGCCGTTTGCGAGTAGATGTGCCGGTGGCGTTCGGCCGCCATCTGCTGCAGCCCGCCTTACCGCAATTCACCGAGCGTTATCCGGAGCTCTCACTCGAGGTGCAATACAACGACCGCGTGATCGACCTGGTGGATGAAGAGGTGGACGTCGCCGTGCGCGTAGGGCTCATCAGCGACAAGAATCTCGTGGCGCGAAAGGTGTGCCGCACGCGCATGGTCACTTGCGCCTCGCCGGCCTACCTTGCGAAACACGGCACCCCCACCCACCCGGACCAGCTCGCCTCGCATCGCCTCATCGGGCTGCTCTCGAGCGCCACTGGCAAACCGCGCAGGTGGCTCTTCCAGCAGGGGGCTGCGCGCAAGCAATTGAAGCTGCCGTTCGTGCTGGCGTTCAATAATCACGAGGCGCCCATTTCGGTGACCATCCGGGGTGCCGGCATCATGCAGACCGTGGATGTGCTGGTCGCCGAAGGGCTGGCGAACGGCAAACTCACCCTGTTGCTGAAGGACTGGCCGGCGGAAGGGCCGCCGGTGTCCATCGTCTATCCCGTCGCCCAGCGGGGCTCCACCAAGGTGCGCGTTTTCGCGGATTTCGCCGCGGACCTGCTCCTGCGGATGCGCAAACGGGTCGACGAGATCCTTGCGCCCTCGATCTAGGGCCGGGGAGAGCCCACGGCACTGGCTATTGCCCGGGCAGCCTCCTAGACTGCGCGACCTGCGTTTTAGCAGTCAGTTCGGAGCAGATGTGCATGGGTAAGGGCGATCAGAAGTCCCGTCGCGGCAAGATTTATCGTGGCTCGTTCGGCAAGTCCCGTCCGAAGGACCCGGCGAAGAAAAAGGCGCGCGTCGCCGCCGCAGCCAAGAAGTAGAGCCGGCCGGGACGCCGCAGCCCCATCCGGGGCGCCGCGTTACGCCCAGGTGTCGCCCGTCGGCTGCGTTTTGCGCGTAGTCACGTCGCGGATCAAGTCCAGCGCCGTCCGGTCAGTGGGCGGCAGGTCCACCGGAGATTCGCGCAGGGGTGTCACCCGTTCGCCCCAGCGCACGGCGTGCGCACAGTAGCTGAGCCCGCCGCCGAACCCGGGCATCAGCAGCAGCGCGCCAGGCTTCACACGTTTCTCCTCGAGCGCTTCGCACAGCGCCACGGGCACTGTCGCGGACGACATGTTTCCGTAGCGCTGCACGTTCACGAACACGCGCTCCATGGGCACGTGTGCGCGTTTGGCCACCGCTTCGATAATGCGCAGGTTCGCCTGGTGCGGAACGACGAGATCCACCTGATCCGGTGTTGCTCCGATTTTGGCTAGCGCGCTCTCGCATGCGGTGCCCATACCGTGCACCGCGCGTTTGAAGATCTCCTGTCCTTCGAATTGCCATCGAGTGACGCCGTACAGAACACCCTGATTCGCGTAGCGCCCGCCCATGCCCTGCACGCGAAGAATCTCGCGCGCGTCGCCGTAGCAACCGAGCTTCTCAGCGAGCAAACCTTCTTCGCGATCTGTAGCTTGCAGCACCACGGCGGCAGCACCGTCGCCAAACAGGATGGCGACGTTGCGATCGTTCCAGTCCATGAAAGGCGAGATCAGTTCCGCGCCGATCACGAGCGCATTGCGCACCACGCCCGAGCGAATCATGGCGGTGGCGGTCGACAAGCCGTAGAGAAAACTCGTGCAGGCGGTGTTCACATCCATCGCCGCCGCGTTGTTTGCGCCGACACGAAATTGAATACCCGATGCCACGTTGGGAACCTGGTCGTCGTGACTGCAGGTGCCCACGATGATGAGATCGAGCTCACTCCCTTCCAGGTCCGCGCAGGTGAGCGCGCGCGCCGACGCAACGTAAGCCATCTCCTGCAGAGATACGTGAGAGATGCGTCGTTCGTGAATGCCAGTGCGCGTGGTCACCCATTCATCGGTGGTATCGAGAATGGTGGCGAGATCAGTGTTGGAAAGAATTGCAGGCGGCAGGCATTTGCCCCACCCGATAATTCCAGCGTTGACCATACGAGACTCCCCGCCCCGCGAAGGCGTTCAGGATAGCAGAAGGCCGCGCTCCAGCTTTCAATGCAGCTCGAGGGGCCCGGGCACATTCGATGCTGCTCTCAGATCGAGAGCCGCACGTCGGAACGACGGTCGTAAGCGTGCGTTGTCTTCATGCGCCGGCGGTCTTGTTCGCATTGCGAGCCAAGCCTGGGGCAGGACGGGATAAGCGCAAACCAAACAGTCAGTGAGGTGATCCGAATGAACCGCAGCGTACTTTTTCTGAGCGTGGGCGCGCTGATGCTCACAGCAGCCTGCGCGAAGCAGGAAAATTCAGCCACGAGCCCTATGGCAACGGACCCGGCGCCGGCTGATCAGGCCCTGCCCCCAGCCACCGATAGCACCACCACGCCGCCTGTGGATGCGGGTGCGGTCCCAGTGGATCCTTCCGCTACACCTCCGGCCGATGGCACTGCAATGCCGCCGCCAGCAGACCCGAATGCGAGCCCGCCTCCGCGCTAGGCGCGCCTGATCGAGGCGACTCGGTGACCCCCGGCGGGCGGCCCAGAGATGGGCGCGCCTGCCGGGGAAAGTTTTTTATACTGCGGAGCAGGCTTACGGGGGTTCGCTCAGCATGCGTTTCAGCTCGCAAAATGAAACCGGCGCGCCGTGGCAGATCGTCGCGCAGTCGATACAGATACTGCCGCGAGGCCGTGATTTCAATGATTCACTTAGCTGGTGACTCGCACAGCAGTAGCTGATGTTGCACCGAGGAGCCGATCAGCTGTCGCTGGTGATGAGTCGCCGCGAACGTGCCGTCGGCATTTCGCTGGAGCGCTGACGCCTTCGCCTGGCCTGCCGCCGCGGCCGCCATCCGGTGCCCGTCGTAGTAAGTGATGGCTGAACTCGACGGGCGACCCAGCAACTCCAGGAGGTGTGCAAAGACACCGCGCCGGCCCGACTCACTGGTGAAATAAAACTGCTCCGGCCCGACTGCAACGAGTGCGCTCGCATCCGTCAGCAAAGAGTCGCTCACCGTTCTCACCATCTCGAAGGAGCCGGTCGATCCCTGCTCGAAAACAATCACCGTGCCCGGTGCATTGATCCCGCGATCGATGACGAACAATCGCCGCGCGCCCTCAGGCGATACATACAAACTCAACCCCGCCGGCCGAAAATCAGGCGGTTCTGCCGCCAGCGCCGCGCGCACCCGTGGTGCAGCCACGTTTAAATCCACCAGCATCACCGTACCCAGCGGCACCTTCGTCGCCACGGGTTTTCCCGAGTCGATATACGAAAGGTAGGCAATGCCCCGAGCTGCATCGAGGCTCATGCCAGCAATCGCTGCCTCAACTGGTAACGCTCGACATGGGCCGTTTGAGTGCGGCTGCACGGCTCGAAAGCCTTGCCGCCACACCAACAGCGCTACCAGCACGCCAACCAAAACCCCGCCCGCAATGAATAGACTATTTTTCACGCGGTGAATCGTAGCAGTACCGAAGCCTTCGCTTGGCACAGCGCGAACTGCGCGCAGCCTCCAAGAGCCCTCAATCGCCGGGCGGCTGAAGAACGAATATGTGCTCTCGACGCGCCCTCCAGGTGCCTTGCCACGTAGGTACGCGCATTGCTGCAACTAACGCCCTGTAGAACAGGTCTTCAGCCCCCTTTCCCGGAGATTCCGCCATGCCCCAGTACGTGCTCCCTGACCTCCCCTACGATTTCGGCGCTCTAGAACCGCACATCTCTGCTCGCATCATGGAGCTGCATCACGACAAGCATCACAAGGCGTACGTCGACGGTTCGAACAAGGCGCTGGAGCAACTCGAGGAAGCACGCGCTGTCGGCGACTTCTCCCGTATCGCGGCTGTCGAAAAAGCATTGGCCTTCAACTTGTCCGGCCACGTTCTTCACAGCCTGTTCTGGCAGAACATGTCCCCCGACGGTGGCGACAAGCCCACGGGCGAGCTCGCCGAAGTGATCACTCGCGATTTCGGCGGCTTCGATGCATTCAAGAAACAGCTGACCCAGGCCGCGGCGACCGGCATGGGCTCGGGTTGGGGCGCCCTGGTGTGGGATTCCATTTCCTCGCGCCTGCTGACAGTACAAATTCAGGACCACCAGTCCAACTTCACCGTCGGCAGCACCCCGTTAATGGTGCTGGACGCGTGGGAACACGCCTACTACCTGCAATACCAGAACGAGAAGGCCAAGTTCTTCGAGGCCATCTGGAACGTCTGGAACTGGGACGACGTGGCGGCCCGCTTCGCCGAAGCCCAGCGCTCGAGCCTGAAGCTGGAATTCCCCACCAAGGGCGCGCCGCCGAATGCTCGCGCCGCCGCCCCCCGTCAGCCTGCCGGCCGCGCCTGACCGGAAAGTGCATCTTCGCTGCGGGACCTCCGGGCCCCGCGGCGCGTTCTAGCTAAGGGTGTGCTGAAGCGCGGCCATGGTGGCGCGTGCCGCCCGTTCCCCCATGTCCGCAGAGGCCAAGACGCTTGCTACCGAGACATTCCGGCCCGGCGCACCCACACTTACGGTCGTGACCCCACCGGCCCCTGCGTCGTCCCGGCGCGAAAGCCTGTTCGTGCCAGGCCATAACTGCCTGCAGGTCGCGAGCGCGGAGCGCGTCTCGCTGATCATCGACGGCTCACTCGCATTTTGCGGCGGCCTCGACCTGACGCGAAGTCGCTGGGATACGCCGGCCCACACGCCTGGCGATCCCCGTCGCATCAACGAAGGTGAGGGAGATTGTTACGCGCCCTTTCACGACACCGTGATGGCGATGGATGGGCTCGCCGCGGGCATGCTCGACCAGGTGGTGCGCGATCGCTGGCTGCGCGCCACCTCTCGTCCGCTGAAGGGCCGGAACAAGCGCCGTGCCGCCGCCTCGGACGCCTGGCCGGAAAGTCTTCCCGTTTCACTCACCAACACAGATGTAGCCGTCGCGCGCACACGCGCCCCGATGGGCGATGAAGAGCCGGTCGCTGAAGTTCTGCAGCTGTATCTCGACACGATCGCGGCAGCGAAAGACTGCATCTACCTCGAGAACCAGTACTTCACGTCGAACGCCCTCAGCGACGCACTCGCGAAACGACTGGCAGAACCGGACGGCCCTGAGGTCATCGCCGTGCTGCGACTCTGCACGCAGGGCTGGCTCGAAGCGCCCACCATGGGCACCTTGCGTACCGTCACACTCCGCAAGCTGCGCGCCGCTGACCATCACGGCCGTTTCCATGCGTTCTTTCCGCATCTGCCCGGGCTTCCCGACGGCACGTGCTGTGACCTGCATTCGAAGCTGGCGAGCGGCGAGCGCACGCTCGAGCCGTATGAACGGCTGGATGAGGTGAGTGACGCCATGGCCGCGGTCGCCGGCGGCGTGGCGGACCCGGAACAGCCCGTGTCGCTGGAAACGCTGATCACCCAGTTCGCGCCGGAAAGGACGGCGAAACGCGTGCGACCTGTGTGGGTGCTGCCCGCGGTGCTGCTCGCGACAACGGCCGCTTTAATGGCGCTGTGGCGGTTTACTCCGCTGGCGGCGTGGGCAAACGCCTCTCACATACTCGATTGGGCAGCGGAGTTTCCCCACGCGCGTTGGGCGCCGATCCTGGTGCTGCTCGCATACACTCCCGCGTCTCTCGTCCTGTTCCCCAGACCGTTGATCACGCTGTTTGCCGTTGCCGCGTTTGGCGCGTGGCACGGGTTTGCCTATGCGTTCACCGGAATCCTGGTTGCATGCATGGCCACCTACGCCCTCGGCCTGCGGCTGGATCGACAGACGGTACGACGCTATGCGCGCGGCCGCCTCAACCATCTCAGCGACGCCATGCACCGGCGTGGCATCCTCGCCATAACGGCCGTGCGGCTGGTGCCCCTGGCGCCGTTCGCGGTAGTGAATGTGGTGGCCGGCGCAATTCGCATCAAACCCATGCATTTCCTGGTAGGCAGCGCCATAGGCATCCTGCCGGGAACGCTGTTCGCCACGGTGTTCGGTGACCAGCTCGTCGGCGCTATTCACGATCCGCGCTCCCTGAATCCGTGGCTCATCGCGGCGCTGGTGGTCATTGCCGCCGCGCTGGCGGCGGCCACGTGGATCATGCGTCGCTGGCTGTCCGCGACACATCCCCCGAAACATGTCGACCGACCCAGCCCTTCCCTCTGATCCCGTCACGGCGCCTCCCGATTACGAGACGCTGCACATCGCCTCGTACAACGTGCATCAATGCATAGGGACGGACAGGCGAAAGGATGTGAGCCGCGTGGCGAGCGTCATCGCCGAGCTCGGCTGCGACACGATCGGTTTGCAGGAAGTGGATAGCCGTCCCGGCCCGCAGAGCGACTCGCATCAGCTGGAATTTCTTGCGGCAGCCACCGGCATGCACGCCGTGGCGGGCTCCACCATCATCCGTCACGACCGCGATTACGGAAATGCGTTGTTGACCCGTCGCAAGATTCTCGACGTTAAACGACATGACCTGAGCTACAGGCGATTCGAGCCTCGTGGTGCGCTGGAAGTGGATCTTGAAGTGGCGGGCTCCTGCCTGCGCGTCTTCGTGATGCACTTGGGTTTGCTGCCGTCCGAGCGTCGCTTCCAGATGCGCATCGTGTTGAAGCTGCTGCGCGAGCTGCCGCTGGATGAACCGGTCGTCGTGCTGGGCGATATCAACGAATGGCTGCCACTCAGCCGGCCGCTGCGATGGTTGCACGGGCTGCTCGGCACTCCGCCACGTCACCGCACGTGGCCCGTCTGGGCCCCCATGTTCGCGCTGGACCGGGTTTGGGTGCGGCCGCGCGGCTCCTTGCTCGACTTCAGCGTGCACCGGAGCGCGCTGTCGCGGAAAGCGTCGGATCATTTTCCCGTCAAGGCCGTGGTGGCACCGGAGGCGGTTGCGTTGCGCGAGCGGCTACCATGACGTCAGAATCGCTCTCGATCCCACGGGTGGAGAAAGTCGATGCTGAAGGCCAAAGCGGTCAGGGAAGTCACTTCGGTGCTCGCAGGCATGGGGCTGCTGTCCGTGGCTCAGGCCATCGAGGCGCCTGGCAGTAGCGCTTCGGGCATCGCGCCGCCGGCGAGGCTGGCCGTTGCACCCGACAAACCTTACGAGTCGCTGCCTTACAGCCCGGGGCTGGATGTCAGCTCGATGGACAAATCCGTCGACCCTTGCGACGACCTGTATCAATACGCTTGCGGCGGCTGGATGAAGAACAATCCTATTCCCGCCGACCAGACTCGCTGGGACGTTTACGGAAAGCTCTCCGTGGACAACCAGCGCTACCTCTGGGGCATTCTCGAGGCGGCCGCCAAACCAGTGGCCAATCGCAGCCCCACGCAGCAGAAGATCGGCGACTACTTCGCCGCGTGCATGGATACCGATTCAATCGAGAAAGCCGGGCTCACCCCACTGAAGCCGGATCTGGATCGCATCGCTGCGCTTCGCGACAAGAAGCAGCTCGCCGCGCTGCTCGGAAATCTTCATCAGCGCGCGCGCAGCTCCGGCCTGCTGTTCGCAAGCGGTGTGCAGCAGGATGCGCGCGATGCCACCAAAGTCATCGCGGCCCTCGACGCTGGCGGCCTCGGGCTTCCCGATCGCGACTACTACCTGAAGACCGACGCCAAGTCAGTTGAAACGCGCACGCGCTACGTTGCGCATGTCGCGAAGATGTTCGAGCTGCTCGGCGAAACCGCCGCGACCGCGAAAGCGGACGCCGCGACCGTCATGCGCATTGAAACCGCGCTGGCGAAGGCTTCTCTCACCAAGGTCGAGCGGCGCGACCCCTACAGGCTCAATCACCGCGAGACGCTCGCTTCGCTGCCGAAACTGGCGCCGGCGTTCGACTGGCGAAAATACTTCGACGAAACGGGTCTGAATCCGCAGCCGTGGCTCAACGTCACCGAGCCGGCATTCCTCAAAGAGTTGAATGTACGGGTCACGAAAGAGAGCCTGGCGAATCTCAAGACTTACCTGCGCTGGGGGTTGATCGACAGCAATGCGGGCTTCCTCGCCTCGCCATTCGTTGCGGAAGATTTCGCTTTCAATCGTCACTACATGCGTGGCGTGGAATCGGATCGGCCGCGATGGAAGAAATGCGTGGCCTGGGTGGATAGCGACCTCGGCGAAGCGCTCGGCCGGGAGTTTGTCGAGCGCACTTTCCCGGCGACCCAGAAAGAAAAGACGGTCACGATGACTCGCCAGGTCGAAGAGGCCATGAGAGCCCGCATCGAGCAGCTGGACTGGATGACGCCGCAGACCAAGGCGCAGGCGATTGCGAAACTCGGCAAGGTGCGCAACAAGGTGGGATACCCCGACCTGTGGCGCGACTACTCCGCGCTCACCATCGAGCGCTCGAACTTCTTCGACAACGTGACTCATGCCGCGCGGTTCGAGTCCCAGCGGCAAGCTGCGAAGATCGGTAAGCCGGTGGACCGCGGCGAATGGCAGATGTCGGCGCCCACGGTGAATGCGTACTACGATTCCGCCATGAACGACGTCAACTTTCCGGCCGGCGTGCTGATGCCGCCGCTCTACGACGCGAAGATGGACGATGCGCCGGGCTACGGCAACACGGGCGGCACCGTCGGCCACGAGCTTACGCACGCGTTCGACGACGAAGGCCGCCAGTACGATGGCGATGGAAATCTCAGGGACTGGTGGACGAAGCAGGACGCCGAGAGCTTCGAGAAGCGCGCGCAGTGCATTCGGGATCAGTATTCGCAGTACACCATCGTCGACGACATCAAGATCAACGGAGCGCTCACCTCAGGGGAGGACATCGCGGATCTCGGCGGCCTGCTGCTGGCCTGGATGGCGTGGCAGGAACAGACGAAGACCATGCGGCTTATGGAGCGCGAGGGGCTCACGCCGTCGCAGCGGTTTTTCGTGGGCTTCGCGCAATGGGCGTGCTCGAACGAGCGGCCGGAGAACATGCGGGTGAATGCGGTTGTGGATCCGCATTCGCCGCCCTGGACGCGTGTCAATGGAGTGGTGGTGAACATGCCGGAGTTCGCGGCGGCCTTCAACTGCAAGGTGGGGCAGAAGCTGGTGAAGAAGCCGGAAGACGTGTGCAAGGTTTGGTAGGGACTGAGCGTTCAGCAAGACATCTGGTTTTCGGCAGGGCCACTGGGCTCTAGCACGGCAACCGAGTTCAGCAGCACAACTGGCTTTCAGCAAGACAATCGGTCAGCAGCGCAACTGAGTTCTAGCGAGGCACCTGAGTAATGTACGAGCCGCTTCGTCCACCGCTTGCACGCGCGGTGTTTGTTCGCCGCATGGTGCATCACGCGATTTTCACGGTGGCGCTGATCGGCGTGTCCATGGCCATTGGTATGGCCGGCTACGAGCACTTCGAGAACCTGGCCTGGCGGGATGCGTTCCTGAACACCTCCATGCTGTTGGGTGGCATGGGGCCGGTGAATACACCGATGACGAATGGCGGGAAGATCTTTGCCGGCGTGTATGCGCTTTACGCCGGCATTGTGTTTTTGTTTACCGCGGGGCTACTGATTGCGCCGGTGGTGACGCGAGTCATGCACCGGTTTCACTGGGAACAGAGCCAGAAAAACAAAAAGTAGTTTTGGCTGCCGCCGGCATGGCGCATTGAAGTCGAGCATCGCTCCCAGCCGCCCGGCGATTGAGGGCTTCTTAGCGCAGCTTCAGAATCAAGAGCCCTCAATCGCCGGGCGGGAGACGATTTTCTGTCGGGAAGCGAAAGGGTCTCACTACAGGATGTAGCGACTGAGATCCTCATCCTTCACCAGATTCCCCAGTCGATCATCAACGTACTTAGCATCGATGGTAATCGAAGTTCCACTCTGCTCCGTCGCCTCATACGACACACTCTCGAGCAAACGCTCCATCACCGTATGCAGGCGCCGGGCGCCGATATTCTCCGTGCGCTCATTCACCTGAAACGCCACTTCCGCCACGCGCTGCACGCCGCTCACGTCGAATTGCACGCTTACGCCTTCCGTCTTCATCAACGCACCGTACTGCGCGGTGAGCGACGCATCCGGCTCTGTGAGAATGCGGACGAAGTCGTTCACCTTCAGTGAATCGAGCTCCACGCGAATGGGCAGCCGCCCCTGCAGTTCCGGAATCAAATCCGAAGGCTTCGACATGCTGAACGCGCCCGAGGCAATGAACAGCACGTGATCGGTCTTCACCGGCCCGTACTTCGTCGACACCGTGGAGCCTTCGATGAGCGGCAACAGATCCCGCTGCACGCCTTCGCGCGACACATCCGAGCCAATGCTTTCCTGCCGGCGCGTCACCTTGTC
>JBDTUL010000162.1:0-11364 GCA_040007735.1 Gammaproteobacteria bacterium
CCGGTCTCGTATCGCCGATGCCGCTGCGGTGAGGGGGCTTGCCAGCAACGTGCGTGCGCCGACGCCCTGGCGACCTTCGAAATTGCGATTGCTGGTGCTGACCGAATACTGGCCGCTGCCCACCAGGTCTCCGTTCATGCCGAGGCACATGGAGCAGCCGGATTCGCGCCACTCGGCGCCGGCGTCGATGAACACGCGATCCAGGCCTTCCGCTTCAGCCAGGCGCTTCACTTCCTGCGAGCCGGGGACCACCAGCATCTGCACGCCGCTTGCGATCTTGTGGCCACGGAGCACGCCAGCAGCGCCGCGCAGATCCGACAGGCGCGCGTTCGTGCAGCTGCCGATGAAAACGACGTTCACAGGCTTGTCACGAATGACCGAGCCGGCATCGAACCCCATGTACGCAAGCGACTTGGCGAACGCCGCATCCCCATTGCGCACGGGAACCGAGCCCGTGATCGGAATGACCATGCCGGGGTTGGTGCCGTACGTGATCATCGGCTCGAGGGTCGAGGCGTCGATGTTCATTTCGGAATCGAACCGCGCGCCCGGGTCGGACGGCAGCTTTTTCCAGCGTGCCAGGGCGCGATCCCACGCTTCGCCTTTCGGCGCGCGCGCGGTCTTCTTCAGGTAGGCGTACGTGGTTTCGTCCGGCGCGATCATGCCGGCCCGCGCGCCCGCTTCGATGGACATGTTGCAGATGGTCATCCGCTCGTCCATGTCGAGTGCGCGAATGGCTTCGCCGCGATATTCGATGACATAACCCGTGCCACCGGACACGCCCAGCTTCCCGATGATGCCGAGGATGAGATCCTTCGCCGTAACCCCGGGACGCAGCTTGCCGTTCACGTTCACCGCGAGCGTGCGCGCCTTCCGCTGCATCAGGCACTGCGTGGCGAACACATGCGCCACTTCGCTTGAGCCGATGCCGAAGGCGAGCGCGCCAAAGGCGCCGTGCGTGCTCGTATGGCTGTCGCCGCAGACGATGGTGGCGCCAGGCTGCGTGACACCGAGTTCCGGCCCGATCACGTGCACGATGCCGCGTGAGGGATTCTGAAGCCCCAGCAGTTCGATGCCGAACTCCGCGCAATTGCGCTCCAGCTCGCGAATCTGCTTCGCCGCCGACTCGATGGTGATGGGCGCGCCGCCGAACACCTGCTCGGTGCGCGTGGGCGTGGAGTGATCCATTGTCGCGAGCGTGAGATCCGTTCGCCGCACGGGAAGCCCACGCTCACGAAGCACGGTGAACGCCTGCGGCGTAGTGACTTCGTGCGTGAGGTGCAGGTCGATGAACAGGACGGCGGGGGTTTCAGCAGTCTCGGGAACAACCTCGTGTTGCTCCCAGAGCTTCTCGAACATCGTCTTCGGTGGTGCGTTCATGGGTCCTGTAAGGGTTCAGTTCACTGCCGCGACGCGCGGTGCCGACATGTCCACCGGGTCGAGCCAGCCCCACTTGTCGGGTGTCTTGCCGCTGAACAGGCCGAAGAACGCCGCCTGCAGAGATTCGGTAATGGGGCCTCGCTTGCCGTTCCCAACGGGCAGGCGATCGACGGAGCGGATCGGGGTGATCTCCGCCGCGGTTCCGGTCATGAAGATTTCGTCGCAGATGTAGAGCAGCTCGCGCGGAATGGTGCCTTCGCGCACGTCCAGGCCGCGATCCCGAGCCAGTCGCATGACACAGTCGCGCGTGATGCCGCTCAGCGCCGAGTGACCCAGCCCCGGGGTGGTCAACACACCGTCCTTGACGATGAACAGGTTCTCGCCGGCGCCTTCACTCACGGTGCCGTCCGGTGCGAGGCCGATGCCTTCCGCGAACCCGAGCCGCCGCGCCTCTGCGCCGATCAACTGGCTGGAAAGATAGTTGCCGGAGGCCTTGGCCAGCGCCGGAATGGTGTTGGGTGCCACGCGGTTCCACGACGACACGCAGACATCGACGCCGGCTTCTTCGCCCTCGCTGCCCAGATACTTGCCCCATTCCCACGCCGCGATGGCCACTTCGGTCGGCGGATCGTTCTTCGGGGACACGCCGATCTCGCCGTAGCCCTTGAAGACGATGGGGCGCAGATACGCGCCACGCTTGAGCCCATTCACCGAAACGACCTGCCGGCACGCCTCGCTGATCTGCTCCTGCGAGAACGGGATGTTGATGCGATAGATCTTCGCGGAGTCGAACAGGCGGCGCGTGTGATCGCGCAAGCGGAATACGGCTACGCCGCTATTGGTCTCGTACGCCCGGATGCCCTCGAAGACGGATGAGGCGTAGTGCAGCCCATGCGACAGCACGTGAACCGTAGCTTTCTCCCACGGAACCAGCTTGCCGTTGAACCAGATGAATTGAGTTGCAGGAATGGGCATGGAAGCTCCCTGAGAGTACGCCAGCTTCTTTAAATTGCGGCTTGGGCGAGGCGAGCATCGCTGGCGCGCCGCTCATCGCGAAGGCGCGCGCCGCTGGTCTGCGCGAGCTCGATTCGATTGATCACTTCGAGGAACGCCATGGTGCTCGATTCGACAATGTTGGTGCTCACGCTCGAGCCGCGATACGTGCGCTGATTGTACTCGACATACACCACCGCCTCGCCTTGCGCGTCTTCCCCTTCGGTGACACCGCGCACTTCGAACTTGCGCAGGGCCACATTGATGCCGGTGGCAGCCTCGATGGCCTTGAACGCGGCGTCGACCGGACCGTCGCCCGTGACTGTGCGCTCGACGGTGCGCCCATCCGCGTGCTGCAGCCGGACCATGGCTTCGGCGGGGGAGTTGCTGTCCGCCACGGTCTTGAGCAGAGCGAGCGTCCACGGGCCGCTCGCAGAGCCTTCCGCGCGCAGCACCAGCGCCTCGATGTCGCCGTCGAACAGTTCTTTCTTCTTGTCCGCGAGCGCCTTGAACTCTTCGAACACGCGATTGAATTCGATCTCGTCCAGCTCGAAACCCAGGCTCTTCACCCGCTCGCGGAAAGCGTGCCGGCCGCTGTGCTTGCCGAGCACGAGACTGGAACGGGACAGGCCCACATCCTCCGGGCGCATGATTTCGTACGTGGAGTGGTGCTTCAGCATGCCGTGCTGGTGAATGCCCGCTTCATGCGCGAAGGCGTTTTCACCCACCACAGCCTTGTTTCGTGGCACCGGCATGCCGGTGATGTTCGACACGAGGCGCGACGTGGGATAGAGGCGCGTGCTCTGGATGTTCGTGCGGACGTTGAAGAACGCGTCGCGCGTGCGCAGGGCCATGACCACTTCTTCGAGCGAGCAGTTGCCCGCGCGCTCGCCGATGCCGTTGATGGTGCATTCGATCTGGCGCGCACCGGCCACGACGGCGGTGAGGCTGTTCGCCACGGCCATGCCGAGATCGTCGTGGCAATGCACGGAGAGGCGCGCCTTGTCGATGTTGCGCACGTTCTTTCGCAGGTAGCGGAACAGCTCGGCAAATTCATCGGGCACGGTGTAACCGACAGTGTCCGGAATGTTCACCGTGGTGGCACCGGCGTCGATGACCGCTTCGATGACCTGTGCGAGGAACTCGAGCTCTGTGCGCGAGGCATCCTCCGGTGAGAACTCCACGTCTTCGCACAGCTCGCGCGCGATGAGCACGCCTTCCACGGCCGTGTTCAGAATCTGCTCTTCCGCCATGTTGAGCTTGTACTGGCGGTGAATGGCACTCGTGGCCAGGAACACGTGAATGCGATGACGAGGCGCGTCGCGCAGCGCTCTCGCGGCGAGCTCGATGTCCTCCCGATTGCAGCGGGCGAGGCCGCAGATGGTGGCACCTTGAATCTCGCGGGCCACTGCATTGACGCTTTCCCAGTCGCCGCGAGACGCGGCGGGAAAGCCAGCTTCGATGACATCCACTCCGAGCTCCGCCAGCGCGCGGGCGACTCGAAGCTTTTCAGGCCGCGTCATGCTGCAGCCCGGAGCCTGCTCGCCATCGCGCAAGGTGGTATCGAAGATCAGAACCTGGTCAGGATTCGGAGCCATCGGGTCCTCCAATCGGTGCGGCTGCCGTGACAGCGTGCGGACGTGCGCCGTATTCCATGTCCGCGAGTGTTGCGGCGAGCTGCGCCGCGCGTTCCCCGCCGGACAGCACTTCGCCGTGCAGAATCTTCAGAAGCAGGGACGACGTGATGTTGCCCCCTGACAGTACGACCCCCACGCGCTGTCGCGTGAGTCGCCGATGGAGCAGTAATGCACCCGCCAGCGCCGCGGCGCCAGCCCCCTCAGCAAGCTGATGCAGCGTCTCGGCAAGACAACGAATGGCACCGGCGATTTCCGCTTCGCTGACCTCTATGACGTCGTCGAGCACTTCGCGAAGGATCGCAACGGTGTCGGGCGATGGAACGCGAGTGGCGAGACCATCCGCAATTGTTTCGCCCACAGGCATCTCACGCATTTCGCCGGTGCGCCATGCACGCGCCAGCGCTGGTGCCGCTGCGGACTGCACGCCGATAACACGTGTGTGCGGTGACAGAGCCTTGAAGACGAGGCCCATGCCGGCCGCGAGACTGCCGCCGCCTACCGGAACAAACACGGTATCGAGCGGTTGAGACGCCTGATCGAGCATCTCCAGCGCGACCGTCGCATAGCCCGCAATCAGTTGCGGCTCGCGCGACGGATGAACGGCAATGGCGCCGGTGCGTTTGGAATATTCCTCGGCGGCCTGCCAGGCCGCATCGAAATCCCGACCCGCAACGGTGACGCGAGCGCCGAGCGCTTCGATCGCCGCGTTCTTGTCAGGATTGTTGCCTTCGGGCACGAACACGGTGCAGGGCACGCGATAGCGGTGAGCCGCGGAGGCGAGCGACTGGCCGTGATTGCCCCGAGTGGCGGTGACGAGCCCGCGGGCGCACTGGGCTTGCGTCAGGTTGGCGACGTAGTTCAATCCGCCGCGTAACTTGAACGAGCCCAGCGGCACCGCGTTCTCGAGCTTCACATGGACTTCGGCGCCGACACGCTGCGAGAGCAGGGGATGCGTCACGAGCGGAGTCGGCGTCAGCATCCTCGACAACAGCCGCCGCGCGGCCACGATGTCGTCGAAATGAACATCGCCGAGCCGACGGTCCATCGTCGGGGTTGAATCCCAGGCTTGCTCGGCTATGTCCACTTACGGGCTGCGCCCGGGGTTCAACGGGGATTCGCGAAGCGCGAACCCCGTTCGGATAACGGCGCGCGGAGCGCCGTGAAGAAAAAACCCCGGCACGTTGTACTCCTGTGGCTCGTTAGCGCTTGTCGTTCAACCACGGCATGCGGGCACGCAGCGCGAGGCCGACCTTCTCGATCGGGTGATCGATGTCCTTCTGGAGCATCTTCTTGTAGTTGGGCTGGCCTTCCTCGTTCTCCTGGATCCACGCTTCCGCGAACTTGCCTTTCTGGATCTCCTTGAGAATCTTGCCCATCTCTTTCTTCACGCGGTCATCGACGATGCGCGGCCCGCGGGTGAGGGCGCCGTACTTCGCCGTTTCGCTGATGAACTCGTGCATCTTCGTGAGGCCGCCTTCATGCAGCAGGTCGACGATGAGCTTCAGCTCGTGCAGGCACTCGTAGTACGCCACTTCAGGCTGGTAGCCCGCTTCCACGAGCGTCTCGAAACCTTTCGCGACCAGCACCGTGGCACCACCACAGAGCACGGCCTGTTCGCCGAACAGATCGGTCTCGGTCTCTTCCGCAAACGTGGTGTCGAGCACACCGCCGCGGGTTCCGCCGATGCCGTGCGCGTAGCCCAACGCACGTGCATGCGCCTTGCCGCTGGGATCCTGTGACACCGCGATCAGGCACGGCACACCGCGGCCCTGCTGATACTGGCGGCGAACGAGATCGCCAGGCCCCTTGGGGGCGATCAGCACCACGTCCAGATCCTTGCGCGGCACGATCTGCTTGAAGTGAATGTTGAAGCCGTGCGCGAAGAGCAGGGTGGCGCCCTTCTTCAGGCTCTTCTCGATCGATGCGTAGAATTTCTTCTGCGCCGTGTCCGGCACCAGCATCGCAACGAGATCCGCGCCGTCGGCCGCCTTGTCGGGCTCCGCAACGGCGAGGCCTTCCTTCTTCGCTTTCTTCCAGCCCTTGCCGTTCTTCCGGACGCCGACGACCACGTCGAACCCGCTGTCCTTCAGATTCAGCGCGTGCGCGCGCCCCTGGCTGCCGTAGCCGAGGATGGCGATGCGCGCCCCCTTCAATGCTTTCTTGTCGACGTCTTTTTGCCCGTAAAGCTTCATCAAACTGCTCCCATTTCTATCGAACCTCTAAAAATTCACGCGTATTCAAAACCCACGCATAAAAAACCCCGCAGCGGCGGATGCCGGTGCGGGGTTTTTTTGTCTTGCTCGTTTTCGCCTGAACTCAGGCGTGCACGAGTGCCCCGCACCTGCTGCTCCTAAGGAGGAGCACTACAAGAGGTGCTACGAGCAGGCCGACGCCGCCACCGAGGGGTGTGCCCCGGGAGGACGATGCGAACGACGCTGCTGCGAATGCCACGTGCGGGGACTCAAAGGTTGAAAAGTTGCCGATGATGTCAGCACATACGGCGCGGCCTTGTCAACGAAACGTGAGGTTCTGCCAGGGATTCGTTACTCTTCGCGCTCCCTCCCGAAGACCTTCGCAAGATGCTGATCGTAAACGACGCGGCCGCAAGCGTGCCGCTCTGGCTCCTGACCGATTCCGAATTCCCCCGCTGGCTTGCCGACCAACCCGCGGAAGTCGCCGGCTGGGTGCGCGCCAATGGGTTTCAGGCAGAGAAGCAGCGCGTGCTGGCATTGCCAGGCGCTGCTGGGCGGGTAGGGGGCGCGGTCGTGGGGCTGGGGTCCTTGCCATCGGCCGCGGATATCAAGCTGTGGCACGCAGCCGGGCTCGCAGATCGCCTGCCCGCGCAGAAGTACCAGTTGGCGACCGCTCTTCCCGCTGCCGCCGCCACCCAGTTCGCGCTGGGTTGGCTGGTGGGTGCGTACCGATTTAGCCGCTACCGGTCGGCCCCCACCTCAGCGCGCGCTTCGCTGGTGGCGCCTGACGGCGCAGATATCAAGTACGCAGAGGCAGCGGCTTCGGCCACAGCCTTCGCGCGAGATCTCATCAATACCCCGGCGAACGACATGGGGCCGAGCGAGCTTGCGCAGGCCGCCACTGATCTGGGCGCCCGGTTCGGTGCCAAGGTCGACGTCACGGTCGGTGCAGCTCTCAAGGCCGATAAGTACCCCCTTATCTACGCCGTGGGGGCGGGCAGCCCGCGCGAACCGCGGCTCATCGACCTGCGCTGGGGCAAACCCGGCGGTCAGAGAGTCACCGTGGTGGGCAAAGGCGTGTGCTTCGACAGTGGCGGCCTCGACATCAAGCCCTCGAGCGGCATGCTGCTGATGAAGAAAGATATGGGGGGCGCCGCCTGCGCACTCGGCCTCGCGCAGCTGCTGATGCAGCTCGACGCGCCCATCCAGCTGCGAGTTTTGATTCCTGCGGTGGAGAACAGCGTAGACGGGCATTCATACCGCCCCGGGGATGTCATCGGCTCCCGCAAAGGCATCACCGTCGAAATCGGCAACACGGATGCGGAAGGGCGACTCGTGCTCGCCGATGCGCTGGCCGAGGCGGACGCGGAAAAGCCGGATCTGCTCATCGATATGGCCACACTCACCGGTGCTGCGCGCATCGCGTTGGGTCCGGAGCTGCCGGCGGCCTACTCGACGGACGCCACTCTTCTGTCTGCCCTGCGCGAAGCGGGTGACGAGGAAGCGGATCCGGTCTGGCCCATGCCGCTCTGGGCAGGCTACGACGATGAGTTTTCCAGCAAGGTGGCCGACATTGGCAATGTGTCGTCGTCACCCTTCGCGGGCTCGCCCATCGCGGCGCTGTTCCTGAAGCGCTTCGTCACAGCGACCCCTCGCTGGCTGCACCTCGACCTGTTCGCGTGGAACCCGAAGGAGCGCCCGGGCCGGCCGGTGGGTGCGGAAGCGCAGTGTGTAAGGAGCGTTTACCGGCTCATCCGCGCGCGCTGCGGATGATCGCAGTCCGGCCGCGTGATCTGATCCTGCTGCTCGGGATCACGTTCATCTGGGGCATCAATCTCATCACCAGCAAACTGGGTGTGAGCGAGATTCCCCCGATTCTCTTCACGTTCCTGCGCTTCGCCATCGTCGCCGTGCTCCTGTCGCCGCTGCTGCGGATTCATCGTGGGCAGATGGGCACGCTCACGATCGCCGCGCTACTGAGCGGCGCCGTTCACTTCGCGTTGAGTTTTGCCGGCCTGCGTCGTGCGAGCAGCGTGTCGTCCGTGGCCATTGCCAGCCAGCTCGGAGTGCCGTTCGCGACGCTGCTGTCGGTTGCGATGCTCGGCGAAGTGGTTCGCTGGCGGCGGTGGACCGGCATTACGCTCTCGTTCGTCGGCGTCGCGATCATGGGGTTCGATCCGCAAATCGTGAAGCGATGGGAAAGTCTCGCGCTCGTAGTCGCCTCGTCTTTCGTGGGCGCGCTCGGGTTGATCGCCGTCAAGAAGCTGAGTGGCTTCAAACCGGCCGAGCTCATGGCCTGGACGTGCGTGATCAGCCTTCCTGTACTTCTAGTGGTTTCGTTGCTGCTCGAGCATCCGGATGCGCACACGCTTGCGAACGTGTCGTGGAAAGCGTGGAGCGCGCTTGCTTTCGCGGCATTGGCTGCAAGCATGATTTCGCACACGGGCTATTTCTATCTGGTACAGCGATACCCGGTGACCAGCATCGCGCCGCTGACCACGCTATCGCCGATCTTTTCCATTGCCCTCGGCGTGCTGTTGCTCGGAGATCGGCTGACACCGCGGCTCCTCGCGGGTGGCCTGTGCACACTCGTGGGCGTGCTGATCATCACCTTGCGCGAAAAGCGAATTGTGGACACCGGAATTTGATCAAGCGGCGGAAACCCGGCAATTAATGCAGCGAATCGTTATATATGCCTTTGCATATGTCACGCTGGCGTCCAGTGGCCGGCGTGACACGTACTAATTATGTGCCTGGCTATGTTCACAGGATGGCTGCACGCACTTCCAAATTGGTGCGATCATGCGTGGTGCCGGCCGCGCGAGTGCTAATCTTGCCGGGCGATGCTTGAGAGGCATGGCGTTTACAGAAGAATGACGGACGGCAGATGAAGGGCGATCGACCAGCTAAATCGAAAGCGAAGTCGGCGCGGCGCGCAGCGCCCGCCGCTCCCGATCAGCGCGCGTATTCGAAACTCGTGGTCGATGGCGTGAAGCAGGCGCCAGCGCGTTCCATGCTGCGCGCCGTAGGTTTCGAGGAAGCCGACTTTGCCCGGTCGCAGGTCGGCATCGCCGCGCTCGGGGGTAACATTACCCCCTGCAACATGCACATCAACGATCTCGCGCGCGAAGCGGTCGCGGGCGCGGACGCGGCCGGTGCCAAGGGAGTGCTGTTCAACACCATAACGGTGTCCGACGGCATTTCGATGGGCACGCCCGGCATGCGCTATTCCCTGGTCTCTCGCGAAGTCATCGCGGATTCGATCGAGACCGTGGTGGGCGCCCAGGGGTTCGATGGCTTCGTCGCCATCGGCGGGTGCGACAAGAACATGCCCGGCTGCGCCATGGCCATCGCGCGGCTGAACCGTCCGGCAGTGTTCGTCTACGGCGGCACCATTCGTCCGGGCGCCCAGCGCCGGGACATCGTTTCAGTATTCGAAGCCGTGGGCGCCCGCGCCGCCGGCAAGATTTCCGATAGCGAACTGCTCGAGGTGGAGCGAACAGCGATCCCCGGTGCGGGAAGCTGTGGCGGAATGTACACCGCCAACACGATGGCATCCGCCATCGAGGCACTCGGCTTGTCCCTTCCCAACAGTTCCGCGCAGGAAGCTCTCGGGGACGCCAAGCGTATCGATTGTCGAAAAGCGGGCGAAGCGGTCGTCAACCTGCTGAAGCAGGGCATTCGTCCCTCGGACATTCTCTCGCGCAAATCGTTCGAAAACGCCATCACGATGACGATTGCGCTCGCGGGCTCCACAAACGCGGTGCTACACCTGCTGGCCATGGCGCACGAAGCGCGCGTGAAACTGCGGCTGGATGATTTCACCCGCATCGGTAAACGCGTGCCGGTGCTTGCAGACGTGCGCCCCAGCGGCCGCTACCTGATGTCGGAACTGGTCGCCGCGGGCGGCATTCAACCTCTGATGAAAACGCTTCTGGATGCGGGGCTTCTGCACGGAGAGTGCATGACCGTTACCGGGCATACGCTGGCCGAAAATCTTTCATCTGTAGGAACATATATTGCTGGACAGGACATCGTGAGGCCGCTTTCCAATCCCATAAAAAAGGATAGCCACCTCGTCGTCCTGTACGGCAACGTGGCTCCGGAAGGGGCCGTTGCGAAGATTACCGGCAAGGAAGGCCTGGTGTTCCGCGGCCGGGCCCGGGTCTTCGACGGCGAAGAGGCGGCCACCCAGGCGATTCTCGATGGCGCGGTACGCGCCGGCGACGTCGTCGTAATTCGATACGAAGGACCGAAGGGCGGTCCGGGTATGCGGGAAATGCTGAGTCCGACCGGCGCCATCATGGGGCGGGGGCTCGGGGACCAGGTGGCGCTGGTTACCGACGGGCGTTTCTCGGGTGGTACACACGGATTCGTGGTTGGACATATCTCCCCGGAGGCGGCGCTCGGTGGGCCGCTTGGTCTGTTGCGCAACGGGGACGCCATGACGATCGACGCGGAGAAACGCGTCATTCACGCCGATGTGAGTGTCGCCGAGTTGCGGCGAAGACGCGCCACGTGGAAACCACGTAAGCCGTACACCACTTCGGGCGTGCTGGCGAAGTACGCAAACCTCGTCAGCACGGCATCCCTGGGTGCCGTGACGACAGCACGGGAGCAATCCACCCGTGGATCGCGAGCTTGAGTGCAGTTGTCAGTGCGCAGAGCAGCGGTTAGAGTTCGCGGGCTTCCGTCGTTGCGGGCGGTGTGATATCTCGTTACTTAGTAAATGGCCACCGCAACGTACGAATTTTTCAAGGGGATTTCTGACAGCTTCGTGCCGGGTCCGTTTCGCGGAACCGGTGCGCTCGGTAGACCTTGGTAGATAAGGCATATGGCGTCATACGCAGCACACGACACTAACTTCTTCTCGCGGCGAGCGATCGTTTTCATCGTCATCGTCGTCTTCCACGTTTTCCTCGCATGGGCAATGGCTGTCGGCCTCGCTCATAAAGTAGTCCAGCTGGTCGCACCGCCGATCCAGACGGACATCATCGAAGAGGTGAAGGAGCGCGATACGCCTCCGCCGCCTCCGCCGCCCGAGTTCGAGCGCCCGCCGGTAGAAGTGCCGCCGCCCGAAGTGGCCATCGACATCCCGATGGATACGCAGCAGTCCACCGCCATCACCGACGTGACCGATCGTCCGGTGCCGATGGCGCCGC
>JBDTUL010000163.1:0-11320 GCA_040007735.1 Gammaproteobacteria bacterium
CGCAGACGTATTCCATGATCTTCCAGTCTCGGTGGCGCGCGTAGTACATGGTGGTCGTGTAGGGCTCGGTGAAGACCGCAGGGTCCTGCACAGTGGTCTTGATCTCGAGCGTCTCCGGGTCGGCAAGCCGGATTCGCTCAGTCACCTGCATCTTGTCGCTGTGGCCGAGGATTCCAGAGAGTGGGCTGGTCTCCGGCAGAATGCCTATCGTCTCCACGACCAGCGTGCCGCCTTCCCAGTGTCCAATCGAGTTGCCCTGATACGAAGGATCCGGCACCTCAGGTAGCGGAGTGCCATCGGTAAAGATGCGGCGGACCACCGAGTAAGTCTCGATGATGATAGTCACGCGCCCTGGCGTGAACAGAAACTCGATGGGATAGGGCTGCTGCATGCTGCCGGGAAGACCCGCCGGAACGCAATTGGCGACCGGCGTGACGAAATTGATGCCCGGCGTCTTCCGATTCATTTCCTGATACGCCGCGTATAGCGGCGCGTAGTGGGCGGTAAGTTTGGGCGGATCGGGCCGCGGCGGCGGCGCAGCCCCGGGACGCGCGAAGCGCGCAGGCTCCCAGACTCCGCCCCAATCCGGCAGCTTGGCGAGCGCCGCATAGGCGTCGCCATTCTGGGTGGGGGACTCTGAGCCTGCGCGTTCTGAGCCTGTGCGTTCCGAGGCTGCGGGGTCTGCGCCAGCTGGTTTCGCAACCGCGGCCTCCTTGTCTACCTGATTGCAACCTGTGACACCTGCGGCCATGACTGCGAGGGTCGCCCAGACAACAGCGCTGCGAACTCGCCTGTTTGCATGCCCCGCTACTCGATGCGGGTGAATCCACGTCTCCATTTGTTCCCCTTTGCAGTCGCCTCGCGGCCGCTCATCTCCACCGCCGCCGAACAGCGTAGCGACCTATGGGGCTCGTTGGAAGAAACGTCTCGAAAGCCCGGGGTATGAAACCACGGCTCGGTCATCTCGGTACGGACGAACCCAAGCGCGATTGCGTTCACGCGAACGCCTGACCGCGCTGCCGACGCCGCGACCTCGGCTAGGTGTCCACCAGTCCGAGCTCACGCCGCATGCTCTCCTGCATGAGGAATTTCTGCAGCTTGCCGGTCACCGTGGCCGGCATTTCCGTGACGATGCGGATATGCGCCGGCACTTTGTAGTGCGCGATGCGCGCCCGGCAGAACTCCGCGATGTCCTCGGCGCAAACACTCTCACCCGTTTTGGGGACAATCCAGGCGCACACGATTTCGCCGAACTTCGAGTCAGGTATGCCGAACACGGCCACCTGGGCAACGGCCGGGTGCCCATACAGGTACTGCTCGATCTCGGCGGGATACACATTTTCGCCGCCGCGGATGATCATGTCTTTGCAGCGCCCCACGATGCGGCAGTACCCATCGACGTCGAGCGTCGCAAGGTCCCCGGTGTGCATCCAGCCCTCAGCATCCACCGCCTCGGCGGTTCGCTTCGCATCGTTCCAGTAACCCTTCATCACCGAATAGCCGCGCACGAGCAGTTCACCGGGTTCGCCTCGCGGCAGTATCTGCCCCGATGGACTCACCACCTGTGCTTCGAGATGCGGCAGGATTCGACCCGCAGTAGCAACGCGCTGTTCGAGCGTGGCGTCGAGACCGGTCTGAAAACTGACGGGGCTCGTCTCCGTCATGCCGTAACAGATAACGACCTCCGGCATGTGCATTTCCCCAATCACTCGCTTCATCACCTCGACCGGGCACGGCGCGCCCGCCATGATCCCGGTACGCAGGCTCGACAGGTCCTCGCGCGTAGAGGCGAGCGCCTCCAGCGCCGCGATGAACATCGTAGGCACGCCGAACAGCGCCGTGCACCGTTCCGAAGCCACGGCCCGCAACACCGCCCGGGCATCGAAACTGTCGGAGGGCAACACGATGGCTGCGCCATGGGCCACACAGTTGAGCACGCCCATGACCATTCCAAAGCAGTGATACAGCGGCACAGGAAGACACAGTCTGTCGCGCGAACGGAACTCCATGCCACGACCGACGGTAATGCCGTTGTTCAGGATGCTCCGATGCGTGAGAGTTGCGCCTTTGGGCAATCCGGTCGTGCCGGAGGTGAACTGGATATTGATGGCATCGTCGGGCTCGAGCCCCGCGATACGCGGCTCGAGTCCCGAGCGACGACCGCGCGCCGCCAGCGCGTCGTAACGCAAGAGCTGCGGGGGCACCTCTGTGCTGCCAGCAAGCGTAATGATCCAGCGCAGAGCAGGAATGCGTTGCGCGCCGAGCTGACCCATCTCACTCGAGAGAGCTTCCGGCGCAAGCTGCAGCAGCATGGCCGTATAGTCCGATGACTTGAATCGCCCCGCGAGCACGAGTGCGCAGCAACCGGTGAGATTGAGTGCGTGCTCGAGCTCGGCGACGCGGTAGGCAGGATTGATAGTGACGAGAATGGCGCCGATGCGCGCCGTAGCGAGCTGCACCACGATCCATTCGGCGCAGTTCGGCGACCACAGCCCAACCCGGTCACCGCGGCTGATGCCGAGGCAGAGGAAGCCCGACGCAACGGCATCTACCTCTGCTGCCAGCTCGCTGTAGGTGAAGCGCAGTCGCTGGTGAATCGATACCAGCGCCAGCGCCGAGCCCTGCTGCGCCACCGTTTCGTCGAACACCGCGCCGATCGTTCGATGACGAAGCGGAGGCTCGAGGCGACCCTGCTCATAACTGCGCCCCGGCGCGGAATCAGGCCGTAGCATGAATCCACGCACGCTGACGGAGCAGATCTTTCCTCACTTTTCCGGAGGGCGTCGTCGGCAACTCATCGACCACCACCAGGCGTTCGGGAGCCTTTTGCCGTGCGAGCCCGGCGCAGTGAAGGATTTCGCGGAGGTCCTCCAATGTGAGCACGACGTCGGAGGCGAGCACGGCAAACAGGCACACGGTCTCGCCTAGCCGCGCGTGCGGCATGGAGACGGCGGCGGCTTCCCGAATTCGCGGATCGCGCATCAACACCTCTTCGATCTCGCGCGCGGAGATTTTCTCGCCGCCCCGAATGATCAGGTCCTTCTTGCGACCCGTGATCACGAGGGTGCTTCCCTCGAGCCGCCCGAGATCTCCGGTACGAAAGAATCCCTCGTCCGTGAACGCTCCGAGATCGTCGGCCGGATCCAGGTAGCCGAGGAACAGACCCGGACCTCGCACCAGAACCTCTCCCTCCTCGCATCCGGTTTCACCAGACACCGGATCGACGATGCGCACGTCGTAACCGTTGAGTCTTCCATCGGTATCCGCGCCGACCTCGGGCCCATCGCTCTCCAGACAGCCGAGCGTGACGAGCGGCGCTTCAGATGCGCCATACACGCGAAACGCGCGGCCCGCGATTCGGGTGGAGGCGCGTCGAATCAGCGCCGGCGGAACCGAAGCGCCTCCACACCCGAATATTCGAAGGCTTGGCAACCGCGAGCCCGCGGCATCGGCGGCGTCCAGCAGTTCCTTGAGAAAGGGGGTGGCCCCGATGGTTGCCTGTGCTCGCTGGGAGTCGACCAGCTCCACTGCACGAGTAGCGTTCCATCGTTCCATCAAGACGGTGCGCGTGCCCAGGAACAGAGGCATCTCGAGACCACAGCAGTATCCGGTCACGTGAGTGACGGGCGACGGCATGAGCATGCATCCGTTCTCCTCCAGCCCCCACGCGGCCGCTGCGCGAAGCAAGGGCGCAGTGAGCGAGACCTGGCTGTGCAAGACGCCCTTTGCACGTCCGGTGGTGCCGGAAGTAAACAGCAACAGCTTGCGCTCGCTTGGGCTGCGCTCGCCCCAGTTGTAGGTGCCCCGGGCACACTCGGCCGCGTCGCGCTTCACTGCGTGACGTGACAAACCGCGTCCCGCCGCCACCAGGCTCGAATAGTCTGACGCCCCGTTGCTCTGCGCTCGCACCTGAACCACCAGGCCCAACTCAGGTAGAGAACGCTGCAGACACTCGGCCATGCTCGCGTAGTCGAACCCGCCCCACACGCCGGGAACGAAGAAGCAGCGCGTGCGCGCAGCCCGAAGCAGGGCCAGCAGCTCGCCCTCGCGATAGATAGGCACGATCGGATTGCAAACCGCGCCAACGAGATCGGCTGCAAGGTTGACGACGCCGGCCTCGACCCAGTTCGGCAACTGGAAACTGATCACGTCACCGGCACGCAAGCCGAGCTGCAACAGGGAAGCCGCAAGCGCTTCGGCGTCGCCAAGCAGGGCTGCGTACGAGAGCGAGCTGCCGTCCCCGCAGATCGCTTCACGGTCGGGATGCGCCAGTGCATGTTCCCGCGCATACGCGGACAAGCTGCGAATCTCAGGCGCTGCCGCGATCACGCGTGTCACCGCCCCGTGAATGCGGGCCGACGACGCTCCCGGAATGCAGCGAGCGCCTCGCGATGATCGTTCGTGCGGCTGGAAAGAAGCTCGTAAGACACCCCCGTGTCGAACATCTCGTGCACCAGCTTCTTGAGCGGCAGGTTCGTGGCAACCTTGGTCCAGCGGACGGCCTTCAGCGCCCCACGCGCCAGGCGCTGCGCCAGCTTGTAAACCTCTGTGTCCAGCGCGGCATCCGGAACCACGCGGGTGACGAGGCCGATGCGCTCCGCCTCGCGCGCATCGATGCTGTCGCCCGTGAACAAGTATTGTTTGGCGCGCGCGTGCCCCACGAGCTGCGGCCAGATGATGGCGCCGCCGTCGCCGGCCACGAGCCCGACCGACACATGCGGGTCCGCGATCCTCGCGGACTCCGCTGCGATGATCATGTCGCAAAACAAGGCCAGGGAGGCGCCGAGCCCGACGGCCGGCCCGTTCAGGCGTGCAATGATGGGTTTCGTGAGCTCGATCTGCCGGTAGAGAATGGCTTTTCCCTCCACCGCCGTGCGCTCGAAGACAGCGGGGTCGTCGATGGCGGACTGCATCCAGTCGAGATCGGCTCCCGCGCAGAAGGCGCGGCCCGCGCCGGTCAGCACGAGCACATCCGAGCCTTCGTCCGACTCCAGGTCGACGAACAGGCGGCTGAGCTCTTCGTGCATCGGCCCATTCACCGCGTTGAGCGCGACCTCGCGATCGAGCGTCGCAGTGAGAATGCGCTCGGTGCGTTCGAAGCGAATGTGCCGATAGCGCTGCGTGTCGAGGTTCATCGTGCCGCCCTGCCCTGCATAACGAGTGTTTCCGCGAGCCGGTCGAGCGCCCATTCGCGCGAGCCATACAAGCTGTCGATCTGCATGACGCGCTTGTAGTAATCGCCCGCAGGCATTTCGGCCGTCATTCCCATGCCGCCATGAAGCTGGATGCTTTCCTGTGTCACCTGTCGCCCCGTGAGCGAGGCCTGCGCGCGCAGTTTCCAGAGCAGGCGCTCGATATCCGGGTGGTCGACGTCGTAGGCCGCCTGCACCACTTCGAGCAGCGCGGCGAGCTCACGCAGGCTGACGTAGAGATTTACTAACCGATGCTGAATGGCCTGAAATGCGAGGAGGGGTTGGCCGAACTGGTGACGATCGGCAAGGTGGCGACGCGTGGAGTCGAACGCAGCTTGCGCGATGCCCAGCACCTCGGCTGCGGCGAGCAGGTGGCCGCGGTCTCTCGCAGCCTTCAAGCTGAGATGACCTTCCGCGAGCCGCTCGGCCTCGACGTCATCGAGTGTGAGATCACCTGCGCACCGCTGGTCGAGCGTGGGGTAGTTGCGCCATTGCACCCCCAGGGCCGATGTTTCCAGCAGATACAGCGCGTCATCCTGCGCGGGGCCGCCTCGGGCGGTCAGCAAAAGATGCGTCAACGCGTGCCCCGCCGTCACGAATTTTCTGGCGCCGGTGACATGGAAGCGCCCACCTGTCGCGGTGACATCGAACGCGACGTTGTCGGTACCATCACCTGCACCCACAACGCCTACGATCGCCTCGCCGGCGACAATCCTCGCAAGAAGGCCATCGCGCGCTCCGCTCGGCGGCGCTACCAGCAGAACGCCGCAGGCCTCTCCGAGACATTCGACTAACGGCGCTCGCCAACGGCCTTCGCCGGCCGCGCGCATCAGCAAACCAAGGTCCCCGATCGAAAGGCCATAGCCGCCAAAGGTGTCGGGAAGCCCCAGCGACAACCATCCCTGCTGCGCCAGTCGCCGCCACTCCTCGCGAATGACCTGCGTTGCATCCTGGTCATCTGGTGCGTGCACCTCGCAACCGGCGCGCTCCCGGCTGAACCGGCGAAATCCGTCGCGTAACAGTTCGCGCTCGCCCGCATCCAGCACGCTGGCATTCATGCGGCGACCAGCGAACGCGCAATGATGTTTGCCTGAATCTCGTTGCTGCCGCCGTAGATGCTGGACGCGCGCGCATAGAGATGGTCCGCGAGCATTCCAGCCAGCACGGTGTGGTGGTGGCCCACGCCGTCAGAAGGTGCCGGCAAGCCCTGCATGCCCAGCGCATCGACAAGGGCCTCAAGCAACGCCTGTTGCATTTGCGAACCACGAATCTTCAGCACACTCGCATCGACACCCGCCGGGCGCCCCCCCTCGGCGGCCGCCATTGCCTCGCCGGCCAGCGCGCGCAGGCATTCGAGCCGCACCTCCAGTTCCGCGACATGCCGGGCGAAGCTTCGGCTCGCACGCAGGCGCCGGCCGAGCAGGTCATCGGTCGAGCCCGACTTCACTAGTGTTTCGAAATAGCGACGCGCCTTGCCGAGCTCGGTGACGAGCAGGCGTTCGTTGTTGACGATGTATCGAACGCATTCCCAACCCTGCCCCTCGCTGCCCACCAGGTTCGCGGCAGGGACACGAACCTGGTCGAGGAAGACGTCGTTCACATGCGCCCGCGCGTCGATTGTCGGGATGGGCCGCACGGTGACACCGGGGCTTTGCAGATCGATCAGCAGGATCGACAGTCCGCGCTGCTTCGGCTGCGCATCGCTGGTGCGAACCAGCGCGAACATCATGTCCGCCCACTGCGCCATCGTCGCCCAGGTCTTCTGCCCATCGACGATGTAGTACTCCCCCTCGCGCCGCGCGCGCGTGCGCGCGGATGCGAGATCCGAACCCGCCGAGGGCTCCGAGAAGCCCTGGCACCACCACGCTGTCGAGTCGAGAATCCCCGGCAGGAAGCGCTGTCGTTGTTGGGTCGTACCGAACGAGTAGAGCAGCGGGCCGGCGAACGACACGCCGAAATGGGTGAGCCACGGCGTGCCGGCGTACTCGAGCTCCTCGATGGCGATGAACCTCTGAGTCGGCCCCCAGCCCTGACCGCCGAACTCGCGCGGCCAGTGCCCCGCGAACCAGCCGCGCTCGTGCAACACCCTCTGCCATCTCACTCGATCTTCTTTCGTGAAATACGTGTAGTCGCGCGCCTTCGCCGCAAGATCCGGCGGCAGATGCGTGCGGCAGAACTCGCGCACCTCTGAGCGGAACTCCTGCGCATCGAACCTCGCTGAGCTCATTCTGGCAGGCCACCTTGCTAAAACTGGTATCGCACCTGCGCACCATAGGTACGCGGCGGCGCCATGTTTCCAGTGATAGTCGAATCGACGATGTCCGCAATGTATGTCGCGTTGCTGATCACCTCTTCATTCGTCGCATTGTCGATGAACGCCGAGAACTGCCAGCGCCCGCCCGGGCGCACGTAGTTCACCCGCGCCTTCAGCCAGCCATAGCCCTTCTGCGACAACTCTTGAATCTCAAAGGCGCTGAAGTAGACGCGTGTCTGCCGGGCATAGTCGCCACGCAGGACCAGCTTCGAGCCGTCGTTGAAGGGATGCGTGTATTGGGCGCCCACGGACATCTTGAACTTCGGCGCGCGCGGTAGCTGCAGGCCCTGGAGGTTGCGTTGTCCCGGCCCCGTGCACCCGGCCGCGGGCTGCGGCAAGGGGTGCTTCGGGTCAGCAAGGCAGGTGTCCTTGAATTCGCTGCCGAGCCAGGTGGCATTGAAGTCGAACTGGAAATCCTGCGTGATGAGCGCGGTGCTCTCGAGCTCTACGCCCGTGATGCCGGCTGTGGCGGCATTGCGGACCACCGTATTGTTGCCCTCTACGTCCTGCACCTGCAGGTCCGTGTAGTCGTAGTAGAACGCCGCCAGGTTGAAGCGCAGCCGGCGTTCCAGCAGGTCCGACTTCATGCCCACTTCGTATGACCAGATCTTCTCTGGATTGAACGGCGTGTTCTGGTAGCTGCCAATATTGAAGCCACCGCTCTTGAAGCCCCGGGATGCGGAGGCGTAAGTGAACACCGTGTCGGTGAGCGCAAAGTTGAGCCCCACCTTCGGCGTGAAGGAATTGAACGTTGCAGGCGCGAAGGTCGCCGCATTGTTGAAGCCCGGCACCGGAAAGTTGACGAACTCCACATCGTTCCGGCCGCCACGGCGCTCGCGGCTGTAGCGCCCTCCCACCAGCAGATTCAGTCTGGGCGTGAGGTCGTAGTTCACTTCACCAAACGCTGCGTGGGCGCGAGTCGTGGCGCGACCATCGAGACGCAGCCTGCAGCAGGTGGGGTCCACCGGCAGCCCGAACATCTCGTCGATGAACGGAAACTCGTACTCATTGCGCACATCATTCGTCTCGTCGAAGTAGTACAGGCCGAAGATCCACTCGAGGTCGCGGCCGGAAGGCGACACCACCTGCAGCTCCTGGCTGAACTGTTTCTGGTCTTCAATGCGCAGCTGCGTAATCGCATTCGCTGTCGTGATGTCCAGGTCGTTGAAGTTGGCCGGGCGCGTGCCGCGATACCCCGTCAGCGAGGTAAGGGTGTAGTCGTTCACTTTCCACGTAGCACGGCCGGTGAGACCCCAGACCTCGGGCTTGTCGAACGGCTCCACGTCCGATCCGATGTGACGTGATTTCGCCTCGGGCGCCGCGCCGCCCTGGGCGGCAATGAACTGGCGCAGGAACGGGTTGGTGCCGGTGCCGGACCCGAAGTAGAGCCAGATCGAGCCGGCGTCGCCGGCTTTGTAGTAGTCACCGATCAGGTCGAGATCGAGAGTGTCCGTGGCGTGCAGCCGCACGCTCAGGCGCGCGGTGAGATCGCGCTTGTCCTCGATGTCATCAACCGATCCGTCGCGTCGGGTCGCCTTGGTAAACCCGGAGCGGTCCTCCGCCTGTACCGCGAGCCGCGCAGACAATCTCTCGCCGGCCACCGGCCCGCCCACCGCGCCAAACAACTGAGAGTCATCGTGGTCCCCCACGGTCAGCATGGCTGTGGAGGTCAGCTCATTCGTTGGGCCTTTTGTGATGACGTTGACGGAGCCGCCCGTAGCGTTGCGGCCGTACAGCGTGCCTTGGGGACCGCGCACAACCTCGACACGCTCCACGTCAAAGAACGCTGGCACGGCCGCCGCCGAGCGTGACAAATACACGCCGTTCATGTGGAACGCCGTCGAGCTGTCCGTACCGCCGATCAGCCCCGTGTAGCCGATGCCGCGAATATAGATCTGTGCTTCGCCCTGATAGAACGACACGTCCATGCTCGGCGAAAGGCGCCCCAGATCCTGCACGTCATCGATGGAGCGCGAGAGCAGCGCACTCTCCGACAGCGCAGTGATGGCCGCGGCGGTCGTTTGCAGGCTCGTGACCCTCCGCTGAGCCGTGACGAGCACCTCCTCGATCTCCGTGCCGGCCGCATCCCCTGTGACAGGGGGCTGGCTCGTCGCCGCGCTGGTGTTGCCCTTTGCGCCGCCCTGCGCACACAGAATAGACGGCGTCAGCGTCGCGCACGCGAGCGCCAGCGCGCCGATCGAACCCATGGACCGGGCAGTCTTCATTGTGAACCCCCCTCTACAGTTTCAGACCCGATTGTCGTTCAAAGCTTGCAAGATCAAAGTAGTCACTGAAGCGAGCGATGCGCGCCTGCTCCACCACGAACACGCCCGTGACTGGCAGCGTGACCTGCCTGCCGTCATGCATCTCGAAATAGTCGATGCGCTCGGCAATAACGAGCCCCGGCTCGGCAACGGCCGTGACCACCTCGAGTCTGGCGGAGCGAAAGGCGCCCAGGAACGCCACGAAGATCGCGCGGATGCCCGCCAGGCCCGTGATCGGCGCGACTGGCACGTTGTGATAGACGGAGCGCTCCGTGAAGAAGCTCATGAGGCGCTCGATGTCGCGGCCATCCCACGCGGCGAGAAAATCCAGCACCAGTTGCTTCGAGTCGTTGGCATTCATCAGTGTCATATTTCCCTCAGGTCATTGAGCGGCGTAACCGCCATCCACAGCCAGCGCATGGCCGGTAATGAAGCTCGCCTCGCCGCAGGCAAGCCATACGGCCGCGGCGGCAATCTCGTCGAGTTCGCCGAGCCGCCCCATCGGCTTCAGGGCGAGCAGGCTCTCGCGAATGCCGGGCGCCACAGCGCTTAGGCGCTTCAGGAGCGCGGTGTCGACCATCCCCGGGCAGAGCGCATTCACGCGCACGCCGGTCTTCGCGACGGAAATGGCAACCGAGCGCACCAGCCCGACCACCGCGTGCTTGCTGGCGACATAGGCGGGCAGTCCGCCAGCGCCTACCAGGCCCGCTACGGATGCGGTGGCGACTATGGAGCCGGACCTGCGGGCGACCATCGCCGGCAGCACTGCGCGCATGGCGCGAAAGATGCCGCCGAGATTCACGTTGAGCACGTTGAGGAAGTCCTCCTCGCTCACCTCCCACAGCTCCGCGAGCTTGCCCTCGATGCCCGCGTTCGCGAACAGGACGTCGGGCTCGCCGAAGCGAGCGCGGCCGGCCCGCATCAGTTCTTCGACATCGGCGGCCTGGCGAACGTCACAGCGCCGCCACTCCACCTGGGCGCCCAGGTGCGCCAGGTCGCTGGCGGTCTGCTCGAGCGTGCCCGCATCAATGTCGCCGATCACGACGCGGGCGCCCGCGCGGCCGGCGCGTTCGGCGATGGCGCGACCAATGCCACTGGCACCACCGGTAATCACCGCGGTCTTGTCTTCCAGGGTCCTGGCAACGAACTCCGGCCGCCTCGTGGCATGCGCCGCATCCGGCCCCGCCGTATCGGTCTTCATCTGTCCCCCCTCGCACGCAGATCTCAGGTTTCCTTTTTGACTTTTTCACCCACCAGCGGAACATCCCGCAAACGAGTGATCGGACCGAATCTTTACGGGGAGGGCATTGGGCCATGATGTCCAGCAGAATCGTGACGCGCGCGCCGCTGTCCTGCGCGGGCCCGCCATTACCCGACGATCCAATGCCCGAGCCCATGCCCCAGATCGATACGCGAACTCACCTGGCGGATGCCGAGAGGCGCCTCGCCTGGACACGGCGCGCGGCGCTGCTGGGTTGGGGCATCATCCTGTACTGGCGGGAAGGTGCCGTGCGGCCCAATGGCGTGTGGATCGTCTACGCGCTCGGGCT
>JBDTUL010000164.1:0-11307 GCA_040007735.1 Gammaproteobacteria bacterium
AGGGCGTGAGCATCTTCTGCGGCATCGGCGAGCGCTGCCGCGAGGGCGAGGAGCTTTACCGTGACATGAAGCAGGCTGGCGTGCTGCCCAACATGGTGATGGTCTTCGGTCAGATGAACGAGCCGCCGGGTGCGCGCTTCCGCGTGGGCCACGCCGCCCTGACCATGGCGGAGTATTTCCGCGACGAGCAGCATCGGAACGTTCTGCTGCTGATCGACAACATTTTCCGTTTCATCCAGGCCGGCATGGAAGTGTCGGGGCTCATGGGGCAGATGCCGTCGCGCCTGGGCTACCAGCCGACGATGGGGACCGAGCTTGCGGGGCTGGAAGAGCGCATCGCCAACACCGATAGCGGCAGCATCACCTCGATCCAGGCGGTGTACGTGCCGGCGGACGATTTCACCGATCCCGCGGCCGTGCACACGTTCTCGCATCTTTCCGCGTCCATCGTGCTGTCGCGCAAGCGGGCGAGCGAAGGGCTCTTTCCGGCGGTCGATCCACTGCAATCCATCTCGAGGATGGCGACGCCGGGCATCGTCGGTGAGCGGCACTATCGCCTGGCGCAGGAGATCCGCCGCACGTTGGCGCTGTATGCGGAATTGAAGGACATCATCGCGATGCTCGGGCTCGAGCAGCTGTCCGCCGAGGACCGCAAAGTGGTGGGACGCGCCCGCCGCCTGGAGCGGTTTCTCACGCAGCCGTTTTTCACGACGGAGCAGTTCACCGGCCTCACGGGAAAATTCGTCAGCCTCAAGGACGCGCTCGACGGTTGTGAGCGGATTCTGCATGATGAATTCAAGGACTATCCGGAGAGCGCGCTCTACATGATCGGCTCGGTTGACGAAGCGGTCGCGAAAAGGAAACCGGGCGAGCCGCGCCCTCAGGCGAAAGCCGAGCGCGGCCCCGTGACGCCGCCACCGCCGAAGGCCGCGCAGGCCCCCGCAGCATGAATCTCAAGATCCTGCTTCCTTTCGAGATCTTCGCCGAGAAAGCCGACGTGTTGCGCGTCGTCGCGGAGACGCGCTCCGGATCGTTTGGCCTCCTGCCCCATCGGCTCGATTGCGTGGCCGCGCTCGTGCCGGGGATCCTGGTGTATGAAACCCAGGCAGAGGGCGAGGTCTACATTGCCGTGGATGAAGGCGTACTGGTCAAGGCGGGCGCGGACGTGCTCGTCTCCGTGCGCCGCGCGATTGCCGGAGCTCAGCTTGGCGAGTTACGGGCGTCGGTGGAGCGTGAGTTCAAAACCGTGGACGAGCAGCAGCAAAGCGTGCGCTCGGTGATGGCGAAACTGGAGAGCGGATTCCTTCGCCGCTTCGCGAGTCTGTCGAAATGACCGAGCCCTCGCCCGGCAAGCGCTCCGAAAACGAGCCCACCCTGGCGGGGCAGGTCGGCGCGAAGGCGCAGCGAAAGCTGCGGGCTCGGCGCAACCCGCAGGATGTCTGGTTCGGGCTTGGGATGATGGGACTCATCGGCTGGTCCGTCGTGGTGCCCACGCTAGCAGGAGCCGCGCTCGGCCTGTGGCTCGATAAGCATCACCCGGGCAAGCACGGGTGGACGCTCGCACTGCTGGTGGCGGGGCTCTCGCTCGGATGCCTGAACGCGTGGCACTGGGTCGCGAAGGAAGACAAGGCGATGCGCGAAGGAAACGAGAACGGCAATGAATGAAACGATGACGCTGCTGCTCGCCGGCGTGGCGGGTGTAATGCTCGGTGTGATGTTCTTTGGTGGCCTGTGGTGGACTGTTCGCAAAGGCGTTTCGTCGCGGCGGCCGGCGTTGTGGTTTCTCGGTGGTCTGCTGCTGAGGATGAGCATTACCGTGGCGGGCTTCTATCTCGTGGCGGGCGGACGGTGGGAGCGGTTGCTCGCATGCCTGTCCGGATTCGTGCTGGCGCGCCTTCTGGTGACATGGCTCACGCGAACCTCGAACGAGCACGAGACTCGCGCTCTGAAGGAGGCCAGCCATGCACCTCAGTCCTGACGAGGTAATCTTCTGGCAGCACGGCTTCTTGAAGCTCAATGCCACCATCGTATACACGTGGGTTCTGATGCTGGTGCTGGCCGCAGGCTCGATGCTGATTACCCGCCGGCTTTCGATGGGACTGCAGCGCTCCCGCTGGCAGAACGCTTTGGAAATCATCGTCACCGGTATCGAGAAGCAGATCGAGGACGTCGGCCTGCGCGAGCCACGGAAATATCTCGGCTTCCTGGGCACGCTGTTCCTGTTCGTCGCCACGGCAGCCCTGTTCACCATCGTGCCCGGCTACGAGCCGCCGACTGGCTCCCTTTCGACGACCGCGGCACTCGCACTGTGCGTGCTCATTGCCGTGCCGGTCTTCGGCATCAAGGACCAGGGCGTCGCCGGGTTCCTCAAGTCCTACGTGGAGCCCACGTTCATCATGCTGCCGTTCAACATCATCAGCGAAGTGTCGCGCACGCTCGCGCTCGCCGTTCGCCTGTTCGGCAACATGATGAGCGGCACGATGATCATTGCGATTCTGCTGACGATCACGCCGTTCGTGTTTCCGATCGTCATGACCGCGCTGGGTCTTCTTACGGGCATGGTGCAGGCCTATATCTTCAGCATTCTCGCGGCGGTCTACATCGCGGCGGCCACGCGTACTCGCAGGCCAAAACCCGAACCGGCGCCCGCCACCTGAAACCTCAACGAACCGACCAAGGCACATACGATGGACAGCATGACTATTGTCGCGGTGGCATCGATTGTCATCGCCGGCGTGACTACCGGCTTCGGCACCATGGGGCCCGCGCTTGCCGAAGGCAGGGCGGTTGCGACCGCGCTGACCGCGCTCGCGCAGCAGCCCGACGCCTCCGCAACGATCACGCGCACGTTGTTCGTGGGCCTCGCGATGATCGAGTCCACGGCCATCTACTGCTTTGTGGTCTCGATGATCCTGATATTCGCCAACCCGTTCTGGAATCACTTCATCGCCCAGACCGCGGGAAAGTAACCGATGCTGATCGACTGGTTCACCGTCGGCGCGCAGGCGCTCAACTTCGTCATCCTGGCGTGGTTGCTGAAGCGGTTTCTCTATCAGCCCATCCTGCACGCCATCGACGCGCGGGAGAAGCGGATTGCTGCGGAACTCGCTGACGCGGACGCGAAGAAGGCCGAGGCACAGAAGCAGCGCGAGGAGTTCGAGCGCAAGAACCGGGAGTTCGATCAACAGCGCGCCGAGCTCTTGACGCGGGCCGTCGATGAATCCCAAGCGGAACGTGAGCGACTCATGGAGGAAGCGCGAAAGGCGGCTGACGCCCTCAGCGCCCGGCGGAGGGAAGCGCTCGAGAGCGAAGCCCTGCACCTCGAGCAGGCCATCGGCGGCCGCGCTCAGCAGGAAGTGTTTGCGATCGCGCGAAAGGCGCTGGGCGATCTTGCTACGACGAGTCTGGAGGAACGCATGGGGGAGGTATTCACTCGTCGCTTGCGCGAGATGGATGGTGAGGCGAAGGCGCAGCTCGCGGGCGCCCTCAAGTCGGCGTCGGGTCCGGCACTCGTGCGCAGTGCGTTTGAGCTGCCCGCCGTGCAACGCGCGGCGATACAGAACGCGCTCAATGAAACGTTTGCAGCGGACGTGCCCCTGCGGTTCGAGACGGCACCGCAGCTCGTCAGCGGCATCGATCTCACCACGAACGGGCAAAGGGTGGGTTGGAGCATCTCGGACTATCTCGCCTCGCTCGAGCAGGGCGTGAAAGAGCTGCTGAACGAGCAACTGCGGCCGCGGTTGCAAGCGAGGAGCCCTGAGCCGAAGCTCATTCCGAAGGCCTCATGAGCAGCTTGCCCGAAGGCCTTCAAGGCGTCTTCGACCGCGCGTTCGCGGGGGTGGTGAAGGTGCGGGAAGGTTTCACGCCGAAACTCATGCCGCACGAGGTCGGCACGATCACGAGCGTGGCTACCGGCGTCGCCAAGGTTGCGGGTTTGCCCGGCGTGGGGTTCGATGAGCTGATCGAATTTCCCGGCGGCGTGTTTGGCATCGCGTTCAACGTCGATGAGGACGAAATCGGCGTCGTGCTGCTCGGCGACTACTCGCAGTTGCATGCGGGCGATCAGGTTTTACGCACGGGCCGGGTAATGGACATCGCGGTGGGCGAGGGGCTGCTCGGGCGCATCATCGACCCGCTCGGGCGGCCCATGGACGGTAACGGTTCCATCGCCGCCACGGAGCGCCTGCCCATCGAGCGTCCCGCGCCTTTGATCATGGATCGCGCCCCCGTCACCGTGCCGCTGCAGACCGGTCTCAAGGTCGTCGACGCCCTGATTCCCGTAGGCCGGGGCCAGCGCGAGCTGATTCTGGGCGACCGGCAGACGGGGAAGACCGCCATCGCGATCGACACAATCCTCAATCAGCGCAACCAGAACGTCGTCTGCGTCTACTGTGCCATCGGACAACGCGCCTCTGCTGTTGCGAAAGCCGTTGCGACCCTTCGGGAAAGGGGTGCCATGGATTACACGGTGGTCGTCGTAACGGAGGGCAATGACGCGCCGGGCCTCGCCTACATCGCTCCATACGCGGCGACCAGCATCGCGGAGCACTTCATGGAAGCGGGCCGCGACGTGCTCGTTGTCTACGACGACCTCACTCACCACGCCCGCGCGTATCGCGAGCTTTCGCTCCTGCTTCGACGGCCACCCGGGCGCGAGGCTTTTCCCGGCGACATCTTCTATATTCACGCGCGGTTGCTGGAGCGCGCGACGCGCCTGTGCGAGGAGCGTGGCGGAGGTTCGCTCACCGCGCTGCCGATCATCGAGACCGAGGCGCAGAACATCTCCGCTTACATACCGACCAACCTCATTTCCATCACGGATGGCCAGATCTATCTCTCGCCCTCGCTCTTCGAGCTCGGCGTGCTCCCCGCGATCGATGTCGGCCGATCCGTTTCGCGCGTCGGCGGCAAGGCGCAACGGGCGAGCTACCGCGCGGTCGCGGGCGACCTCAAGCTCGCCTATGCACAGTTCGAGGAGCTGGAGACCTTTGCCCGGTTTGGGGCGCGCCTGGATGCCGACACCCGCAAGGTCATCGAGCACGGTCGACGCATACGTGCCTGTCTCAAGCAGCCAGAGTTCTCGCCCGTGTCCGTCCCCGCACAGATCGCCGTGCTGCTCGCACTGGCGGAAAAGCTCTTCGATACGGTGCCGCTCGAGCGGATGCCCGACGCCGAGCATGCCGTGCATGAGGCGGCGGCCCGTATTCCGGCGCAGGTGTGTGCGCGCTTTGAAACCGCCGCGAAATTGAGCGACGAGGATCGTAAGGCGATTGTCGATATCGCCCGCGCGGCGCTGGTGGGCTTCCAGCCCACGCCGGAACACGCATCAACATGACCGACACCCTCGCGAGCCTGCGCCGAAAGATCGACAGCGCCGCAGATCTTCACGCGGTCGTGCGCACCATGAAGGCGCTGGCCGGCTCGAGCATCGGGCAATACGAAAAATCGGTGCGGGCGCTCGCCGACTATGATCGCGCCGTGGCGCTTGGCCTGAAGGTGAGCCTGTCCCAGATCGAGGCGGCGGCGTTCACGGAGCCGGAGCAGGCCGCCGGGCAGAGCAGCACGGGTGCGGTGGTGTTTGGCTCGGATCAGGGGCTCGTCGGGCAATTCAACGACGTCATCGCCGATTACGCCATCGAGAAGCTGGCGTCGCTTCCCGGTACCGCGCACGTCTGGGCCGTGGGCGAACGAGTTCGCGCCCGGCTGCTGGATGCGGACCTCGCGGTCATGGATGTCTTCGCCGTGCCCGCCTCGGTGGCCGCCATAACGACACTAGTGGGGCAGATTCTTCTGCGGACCGAGTCGCTTCGGGCGCGGGATCGTGCCGCGGGTCTTCAATTGTTCTACAACCGCCCGACGGAGGGCGCGATCTATACGCCCGTGGATCGACGCCTGCTGCCCCTGGATGCGCACTGGCGCGGCGAGCGGATGAAGCTGCCATGGCCCGCGCGAAGCCCGCCAGAGGTGATCGGCGTCGCCACGCAGACGCTCGAAGCCCTGATCGGCGAGTATCTTTTCGTCTCGCTCTTCCGCGCGTGCGCCGAGTCGCTCGCAAGCGAGAATGCGAGCCGGCTGGCAGCCATGCAGCGCGCGGAGAAGAACATTGATGAATTGCTCGAAGGGATGAACGCGGCGTTCCACCGCCTGCGTCAGAGCTCGATCGACGAAGAGCTCTTCGACGTCGTCTCCGGTTTTGAAGCGTTGCGCTCACGCTAACTTCCGAGCGGGACAGTTCTCGTTCGGCCTCGGTTGCCCGGCGGAGCGACGCCGCGAAAGACTGGTGGAGCGCCTCACTCTCGCACAACACCCATCATGAGCGTGCCGCCGCTGCGCGTGTATGCAACGAGAAGACGGTTGTGGCGATCGTCCCATGAGAACGCCAGGAATTCGATCGGCAATGACCAAGTGCGCTCGGATGCAAAGTCGTAGAACACGACGACGTGCGCATCGCAGGATCGCACGACACATTCGAGGTCTCGTTTCTCGCCAATGGCGACCCTGGGATCGGTGGTTTTCGCAATGCTATGAATTACGCTTCAATCCTTCAATCGCGGCATGCTTTCAATTCGCCATGGACACGTTGACAACCTTCGCACGTCGCGGCTATGTGATCTCGCAGGATTGCCGTGGAACGGGCGATAGTGAGCCGGTCTACTGGGATTCCAGTGTCTACGAACGTGAAGATGGCTTCGATTTCGTCGACTGGGTCACCCGGCAACGCTGGTTCGACGGATTCCTGGCCGGATGCGGTGGATCGTATGTCGGCCAGAGGCAGCGGTGCATGGCCATGCATGCACGCATGTCCACGATCGTTCCTCTGGTGAGCGGCCTGGGCATTGCCCATCGCACGGTGCGGAAGTACGTGTTCTACAACGCCTACGCTCGCACAATCGGCAAAGGCGCCGATAAGTTGCCCGTCGCTTACGACAGGCTCGAAGGAGAGATGGTTTCGGAGACACTCCCCTGCGGATCGATATCTCTACGACCCCTGCAACGCCACACCGACGGCGGGCGGCAGCATCGTCTCGTACGTACTGCCGCCAGGAAGCGTCGATGTGAGCAAAGTTCAAGAACGCTCCGATGTGCTCGGCTTACACGACAGCACCCCTGGCGCATGATCTTGACGTCGTGGGTCCGCTGCGGCTGATCCTGGGGATACCTCAGGCAGTCGGACTCGCACATCCAGCGCTTGAGGCTGATACGCCGCAGTGCCTGCGCGAACCCGATGAATGGCGCGGCGTTGCAGGCGCATCGAACTTCTTCACGGCCTGCATCCTTCCAAACCCGCTGGCGCTCGCGCACTATGCATCATCAAGAATAACCAAGCGAAAGGGGCGTCACCATGAACGACGATCAGTGCAAGCCCGATCAGCGCGTCGATGTCGGCCAGCTCATCGATAGCGGGCGCTTTGCCGGGTTGCCCCTGCTCGTGGCCGTGTTTACTGCGCTCACGTTGGTGTTCGATGGGTTCGACATTCAGGCCATTGCGTTTGCGGCGCCGGCATTGCTCGCGGAGTGGGGCGTTGGGCGATCTGCTCTCGCGCCGGTGCTGGCCGCCGGTTTGCTCGGCATGGGATTCGGCGCACTGGTCATCGGCGCGCTGGGCGACCGCATCGGCAGGCGCCGCGCGCTGATCGGCAGTCTGATGCTTCTAGCGGCTGCATCTTTCCTGTCGACATTGGCCACGACCCCTGGTGAGCTCACCCTATGGCGGCTGCTCACCGGACTCGGCCTGGGCGGCACGCTGCCCAACGCGACCGCGCTCATATCGGAGTTCGCGCCGCTGACCGTGCGAACGTTCGTGGTCTCGACGACGGTCGTGGGTGTACCGGTCGGGGGCATGCTGGGTGCGTTCTGTGCCGCGGAGCTGATTCCGACGTATGGCTGGCGCTCGATTTTCGTCGCCGGAGCGATCCTGCCCGCGCTGCTCGTAAGCGCGATGATGCTCCTGTTGCCCGAGTCGCCCCGTTTTCTGACGACGAAGCCGGCGCGGTGGCTGGAGCTGGCCGGCCTCCTCAATCGCCTTCAGCGCACCAGCCGATTCACCGGAACCGAAGCGTTCCATGTTCGGGAGATCGGGCAGAGCAGCGGACGAGCCGGCATTGCCGTGCTGTTCACGACAGAATTTCGCCGCGATACCGTGATCGTCTGGCTCATTTTTCTGACGAATGTGTTCGTGGTGTACGCCATCTTCAACTGGCTTCCCACCGTGTTGTCGGCTGCCGGCCTGCCGTTGACTACCGCCCTGCGGGGCTCGTTGGTGTTCAATCTGGGCGGAGTGCTGGGGTCGCTCGCGGGTGCAACTCTCATTACCCGGCTCGGCTCTCGGCCGGTGCTGACGCTGTTCGCCATCGTGGCAGCCATAAGCACTTTCGGCCTCGGGTGGATTCCCCTCACGAGCGAGTCGGGAATGGCCTGGCTGTTGATAGCGATGGCGGTTTCCGGGGCGTGCATCTCCGGCCTGCAGGTGGGCATGTATTCGGTGACCGCTTACATCTATCCGACCGTCTCGCGCGCGTCCGGTCTGGGCTGGGCACTCGGCATTGCGCGGCTCGGTGGCGTTCTGAGCTCGTTCGCCGGTAGCATTCTGCTCGCCCTCGGCGAAGCAACGCGCAGCTTCTTCACGGGCATGGCCGTCGTCCTTCTGCTCACGCTCACGGGCGTGGTGCTGCTCAAACGCCACATGCCTGCGGTCAGGTGAACTCGGACGCGGCGCGCTTCAATTCATTGATCATTGCGTCCGCGGACGGGCTGGGAGCACTGCGGGCGCGCATCGTGACACCGACCACGCGCCGCCAGGACGGTGCGATCAGTTTGAGCGCCCGCAGCTGCCCGGCGCGCTCTTCCCAGAAAATCAATTCGCGCGGCAGGAACGTCAGAAAGTCGCTCTGCATGACGACGCTTTTCATCAGCACCGCCGAGGTGGTTTCGATGGTGGCTTCCGGCGGCTGCAAAGCCGATTGGTGGAACAGGTCGTCCAGCGCACGCCGCTCCAGCTCATGGTGGCGCGCCAGCACCCATTGTTGATCCAGAAGTTGCTGGGCATGCAAGGGCTTGCGTTGTGCGAGCAACGGATGCATCGGCCGCGCGATCACCGCGGCGGAGTCCTCGTGCAGCGGAATCTGCTTGATATCCGGGTCGGTCGACTGAGTTGAAATCGAGGACAACGCGAAGTCCACCTCGCCGTGCTTGACCATCGGGGTCAGCGCCTCGTTCAGGCCATACAGCACCGTCACCTTGATGCCGGGTGATTGCAGGCCGATCCTGCGCAACGCCATCGGCAGCAGTCGTGTCGCTTCGGAGGGGCCGCATCCGATGCGCAAATGACCCGTCTTCGCGGACTTGAGTGACGCAATCGTTTCGGCCGCGGTGCGCAGCTCGGCATCGACCGCATCGGCATGACGTGCCAACGCAAGCCCGAACTGCGTGGGCAGGGCGCCGAATCGGCCCCGTTCGAGAAGCTGCACGCCGAGGCCCTGCTCGAGCGAGCGAATGCTTTTCGACAGGGCGGGCTGGGAGATGCCCAGTGCATCGGCCGCTCCCGCGAAGGAGCCGTATTTGATGATGATGGCCAGTTGCCGCAGCTTTAGAACGTCCATCACCTGGTGACCTCGCCTGTGCCAAAAAAGGTATCCATAACTTTAGGTAATGGAAGCCGGTTTGTCGCTATCTGTTAAGCCCGTACCGGCCACTCTAGGCTGGACGCAGTTGTCGTGGTCAGGTGAGGGGGCGTTCGTGGTGGCGATTCGAGATCTTGTTGAGCCGGATCGAGTGCACCGAAGCGTCTACACCGATCAGGCGATCTTCGACCGCGAGATCGACAGCATCTTCGAACAGGTATGGGTCTACTGCGGTCATGAATCGCAGGTCAGGAATCCCGGCGACTACCACACGCTGCAGATCGGCCGTCAGCCCATGATCATGGTGCGCAAGCTGGATGGCACGATAGCGGTGCTCTACAACCGCTGTCCGCATCGTGGCGTGCAGTTGTGCGCCAACCGCTCAGGCCATACCGGCTCGGCTTTCGTGTGCTCGTATCACGCGTGGAGCTTTCATCTCGACGGTCGAATCCGCGGTATTCCGTTGCCGCACGGCTACGACGGCACGCGGCTTACGCCCGATAACCCCGACTGCTCGATGAAAGCGGCAGCCCGGGTCGACAGCTACCGGGGCTTCGTGTTCGCAAGCCTTGCCTCGCAGGGCGAGTCGCTGCAGGAATTCCTCGGTGAGGCGCGCATCGCGTTCGACGACATGTGCGATCGCTCGCCGCTCGGCGAAGTCGAAGTGGTGCCGGTCTGCCACCGGGTGATGCAGCACTCGAACTGGAAGTTCTTCATGGAGAACCAGCTCGATGCGCTCCACCCTTCCGTCACCCATCAATCCACCGGTGTGGCCGCGGCGCGCGTCGAGCACGCCATGAAGGCGAGGGGTGAAACGCCACCCCTCTACTACCACTACCTGTCTACGTTCGCCTCCTCGTTCGATCAATGGGATTCGGTTCAGACCATCAATTTCCCACGCGGGCACGGCATCCTGAAGGGTTACATGGCGCTGCACCCGGATGATCCGGACACGGCGGGGTATGTCGCCTCGATGCACCAGGCGTACGGCCCGGAACGGGCGCAGGAGTTTCTCGGGCGCAGCATTCATCACGTGCTGATCTATCCCTATCTTTCCGTGCAGTCTCCGCTGCAGCAGCTGCGTTGCCTGCGGCCCATCGCACCGAACCGGACGCTCTCGGAGATCTGGCACTTCCGGTTGAAGGGGGTGTCACCCGCGATCTACCGCCGCTCGCTGTGGTACTTCAACCTCGTCAACTCCCCGGCGACGATGGTCAATGCGGACGATCTGGAGAACTGGGCCAAGGGACAGCTGGGACTGCAATCCACCGGCGGCGAGTGGGTGAGCTTTCATCGGAACTTCGGCGGCGATACGCAAGACGGTGACGTCGTGTACTCGAACAACGGCACCTCAGAGGCCGTCATGCGCAACCAGTTCAAGGCGTGGACGCATTACGTCGGCGCGGCTGACACGAAGGGTGCAGCGTGACCAGCAAGCGGATCGGCAAGGGGTTGCTCGAGGAAATCGAGATCTTCGAGCGCGTGGCGGAGGGTGAGAGCGGCGCGCGCGCCGTCGCGCCCGATCATTCGCCGCGCGAGCCGTATCGACCGCCGCAGCCTCCCGCGCGGGCCGCCGATGTGAATGAAACGACGGCGAGCCTGCAACACCGGATCGAGCAGTTCCTGTTCCACCAGGCCGCGCTGCTCGATTCCAGGTGCTGGCAGGAATACATCGATCTGTTCGCAG